>JAQBQC010000202.1 GCA_028287205.1 Gemmatimonadota bacterium | reverse complement strand
TCCGTCACGGATGCTCGGCCTTTACGTTCTTCCCGGCTCCCGACACGTCTCGCGCCACTCGCCGGAGACTCGCATGCAACCGCACAACCTGCTCGCGATTTTCGTTGCCGCCGTCGTTGCATTCCTGCTGGGAGGACTGTGGTACTCGCCGCTGCTCTTCGCCAGACAATGGATGGCGGCCCACGCGCACACACCGGAAGACGTGCAGAAGCTGAAGGCCGACGCGCCGCGCGCGTACGGGATTTCCTTCGTGGCCCTGCTCATCATGGCGGCGATTCTGCAAATGCTTCTGAACCATCTCGACGCCCACGACTGGCGAAGCGGCGCGCTGTGGGCGGCGCACATCTGGCTGGGCTTCGCGGTGACGATCGGGCTGATGGCGACCGTGTACCGCGGCAAGAAGTTCTCGGTATTCCTGATCGATGCGGGCTACCAGCTCGTGTATCTCGTCGTCATGGGCGCCATCCTGGGCGCGTGGCATTGACCATCACTGGAACGAGCGCCGACGGCGCCGGTACAATCTGACATGGCAAATCGCTCGCTCTGGATGCGCACCGCCGGCGTGTGCGCGTCGCTGCTCGTGCTCGGACTCTCCGCTGCCGCCTCTACGCACAGTGCATCGCGCGCGGTCCGCGCCCCCGCGAAGCCGGGGCACATCTTCATCATCGTCCTCGAGAACCAATCGTACGCGCGCACCTTCGGGCCGAATTCACAGGCGCCGTATCTCGCGCGCGAGCTCTCGGCCAAGGGCGCGCTGCTGCGGAAGTACTACGGCATCGGGCACAACAGTCTGCCCAACTACATCGCGCTCGTGAGCGGTCTGGCGCCGAATGCGGCGGCCCAGCGCGACTGCAAGAAGTTCACGGAGTTCGTGCTCGCGCAGCCCACGCTCGACGAGAACGGACAGGTGCTCGGCAATGGCTGCGTCTATCCCGCGATCGTCCCGATGATCGGCGATCAGCTCGAGATGGCGGGCAAGAGCTGGCGGGGCTACATGCAGGACCTGGGGAACGACAAGTCGAAGGCGGTAGAGGAGTGCGGTCATCCTCCGCTTGGCCAGGACGATCCTACGACGCGTCGCACGCCGGCGGATCAATACGCGACGAAACACAATCCGTTCTACTATATTCACGGCTTCATCGATCATCGCGGTCGATGCGTGACACACGTGGTCAACCTGCGTCATCTCGAGGACGATCTCAAATCCGTCTCGACGACGCCAAACTACTCGTTCATCACGCCGAATCTGTGCGACGATGGACACGACGCGCCGTGCATCGACCATGCGCCCGGCGGCCTCGTTCAGGCGAACGGCTTCCTCCGGAAGTGGGTGCCACGGATCATGGACTCGCCCGCGTACAAGGCCGACGGCGTGCTCATCATCACCTTCGACGAGTCGAGCGGGCCGCCGGGAATGGACTCGTCCGCGTGCTGCGGTGAGAAGGGACTTCCCGGGTCATCGACACTGCCAGGAGGCGACGGACCCGGAGGCGGAGTGGTGGGCGCGGTGGTGCTCTCACCGTTCGTGAAGCCGAACACGATCTCCGACGTGCCGTACAACCACTACTCGACGCTGCGATGGGTCGAGGACCAGTTCGGTCTCCCGCATCTCGGCTACGCGGCCGCGGCTGGGCTCGTCACGTTCGGCGAGGACGTGTTCGCCCGACCGTAGCGTGCGCGCGCGTCGCGCTCACTCCTTCGTCTTGAGCTTCCCTTCGTTCGTCGCGATGAACTGGCGGATCTCGTCGGCCATGTCGAGCAGCCGCGTCCACTGCTCCTTGTAGAGCGTCACGGGAAAGCGCCCGAGTCCATAGATCGAGAGCCCGCCCTTCTCGCTCACCTTCATCGAGATGCCGCGGGCCGCGCCCTGCTTGAGTGCAGCGTTCTCCTGTTGCAGCCGCGCCAGCTCGGCGCGGAGGTCTTCGTCGGACATGCGTGCTCCTGCGGGTGTGGGGTCGATCGATGTATGGCTTCAAAGCCGTCTCGACAATGTGTCGACCTGCGGGTGCGATGACCAGGAGGCGCCGCTGCCTGTGGCCAGCTGCGCACAAAGCAATTCTTGTCGAGTGGGCGACCAATTCCAAGTGTGGTGGCGTAGGCCCTGCGCGCACATCCTCGCGCCGTGGCCTCGCGTGTGCGAGAAGTCGCGGTCTCCCCGGGCAGGACCGGACATGCTTCAATCACCCGACCGTATTCGCCCGATCTCGACGCTGACTCTGTTCGTTCTCGTGCTCGGCGCATGTGGCGACTCGAGTCCGACGGCCAACAACACCAGACTCTCGTGCGGAAGCGCCGGCGTGGTCCCGCTCAACGTCCTGCAGGCGGCGACGATCGAATGCGCGAACGGTGGAAGCATCCAGCTCACGGGGGGCGGCGCGAGATATCTGGTCGTTCCCGAATTCGCGACGAGCAATGTGTCCAATGCCGCGAGGGGCTACGTGCTCGCGGACAGCGATGCGCTCGCTGCACCGATTGCGGAGATTGCCGCAGCGCGCGAGCCGCTTGGAAGCATTGGCGCGAGCGACGGGCTCGAGACGATTCATTCGGCGGGCGCGCGGCAGGTTCGGTTCGATGCGGCGCTCCGCGCGGCGGAGCGCGCCGCGGTGGCGACGAGGCAGTGGGAGCGCTCCGGTCCGAGCTCAGAAAGCAGCAGCGCCCGCGCATCCGTCGGGGCGCAACCTGCGGCGCTCCCAGCGGCGGGGAGCACACGCACATTTCACGTGATCCGCACCTTCAACGTGCAGAATCCGATGTTCGCGACCGTCAATGCAACGCTGGTCTTCGTCGGCTCAAATACGCTCGTGTATATCGATACGTTGGCGCCGCCCAATGGGTTCACGACTACGCAGCTCAATTCGTTTGGACACGCGATCGACCAGACGTTCTATACGCTCGACGTGGAGGCATTTGGTCCACCATCCGACATCGATGCAAACGGGCGAGTCATCGTCCTGCTCACGCCAGTGGTAAATGCGCTCACGCCTCCGGCGCAGTGTCGCACAGATGGATTCATCGCGGGTTTCTTCTTTGGCTTCGACCTCTCGAGCACCAGCGCGAGCTCCAATCACGGCGAGATCTACTACGGACTCGTGCCCGATCCGAATGGCACGGTCAGCTGCGCGCACTCGGTGGCGAGTGTCGAGAGCATCGCACCCAGCACCTTTCTTCACGAGGTCCAGCACATGATCTCGTATTCGCAGCACGTGGTCGTACACGGTGGTGCTGCGGAGGAAGGCTGGCTCGACGAGGGGCTCAGTATCGTCGCTCAGGAATTGGGATCGCTGTACTACGAGCACAAGTTTCCGCCGCCGAGTGGGCGCACGAATCCCAATCAGCTCCTTCCCGACTCGGCGGAGCCGTTCATCGCGGACCAATTCGTTCAGTCGTTCATCTATCTGGAAAAGCCGGACACCACCACGCTCACGCTTCACTCCGATGCTGACGGCGGATTGACCTGGCGCGCCGGCGATTGGCTCTTCGCGCGTTGGCTCGGCGACCAGCAAGGATCTTCGCTGTACAAACGTCTCGAGCAAAGCACTCTCACCGGCACGGCGAACATCGCGGCGGCGGGGGGAGAGCCCTTCCAGTCGTTGTTCGGCGATTTTGGGCTCGCGCTCTGGACCGACTCCATTCCCGGCGTTCCGAAATCTTTGATCCCGCAGCGCGACAAGTTCACGACGCGCACGCTCCGCACGATCTTTCAGGCGGTTTTCGACGCAGGTGGTGTGGGTGGTGCCGGACCGTTTCCGATTTCGGCTCGAACGCTCACGGGGAAGATCACCAGCTCGATGGTGCCGGGAACGGTGTCGTACTTCCAGCTCTTCACGTCGCCGAGTGTCGCCACGACCACAATGCACTTCGCACCCTCGAGCGGCGGAGCATTCGCTAGTACACTACATCCGCAGGTAAGCGTCTTTCGCCTGCCGTGAGCGGGAGCGGATGCGCTCCGCCCGCGCCCGCATTGCTTGTGCGTGTGCTCCGCTGGTGCGACAGTCCGTGCAGCTCGAGCTGCATGAGCACCCAGATGGGCAGGTATCCCAGCGCATTCAGTCCCGTGAGACTGAGAAGCACCATCAGGAGTCGATAGCGATCTCGCGACGAGTCGGCGAACCAGATCGCGACTCCGGTTGCCGCAATGATGAATGACGGGCGCTCCGCCTGGTGATTGAAGATCACGACGAACACCAGGAGCGACGCGAGGAATGCGCGACGGAATCGCTCGTCGGCCCATCGGTCCCGCTGCAGCAGCGGCAGCAGAAGCACGACGGTACCAGCCAACTGTACTGGCCAGTTCGGCCAATCGACGCCGAGCGTTTGCTGCAGCATGCGCATCACCGACGCGCCACGGAGGAGAGCATCGCTCCCTTCGATCTGATGCCACCAGCCATACTGCGCCATCAGCATGGTGGGCGATGTGACTACCAGCGGAAGGAGAAAGAGTATCGCGGCCCACATCGCGAACAGGAGCGCTGCGCGCAGGCGACGCGAGTAGAAGATCGCGAGACTCAGCGCGGCGATGGGGAAGAGCTTTATGGCAACGCCTGCGGCAATCGCCAGATAGCCACGCACCTGCTGTCCTTTCTCGAGAGCGACGAAGGCGAGCACGATGAGCGCAGCGATCAGGGCATTGCACTGCGAGGCCTGCAGACACACGAATAATTCCGGTATCACGAGCAGGAGCATCAGCACGGCATCGCGACTCTTCGAGATGCGATTGATCGCGAATACGAGTACGCTCGCGTTCAGGGCATTCCAGAGCAGGAGCCCGACCGCAAAGGAAGGAAGCGCGATCGGTGCGAACAGAAGTGCGGCGCTCGGGCTGTACTTGAAGAGATCGTGCCTGCCATATCGGGCGTAGAGATTCTGGTCGCGAAGAAGGTGCCAGAAGGACGCGCGGAAGATCCAGAACGTCCAGTGATCGTGGGGGAAGAAGCTTCGCTGCGCGGTCAACGCAAGAACCATCAGTCCGATCGCGGTATACAGCAGCGCGCGAGGACTTATCGGATAGCTCTGGACATCGAGGAGGGTGCGCGCGAGCGATCTCGCGAGAGTGGCTCGCGCTACAGGAGGACGCTCACTGACAGGCGTCAACACCGCCGATGTCAGGAGACGATCTTCGGCAGGAATGCGGGCGATGTCGTCGAAGGGCTGTGGCACTCTCGTCACGTGAACGGTTGGCAGGCAGCAGCATGTACACGATACCCTGCCGACCTGACCCACCGATTACACGAGCTCGTCACAATGACGACAGCTGCGCTCCAGGCAGCACAACGGCGTACAAGACAATCTCTGTGAGCGCTATCGCACGGGCATTCATCATTTCGTGCTCGACGCAAAAGATCGCGCGCCTCGCGCATACGAGGTATACGAATTGCGCGCCAGCCTGTGATGCCGCCGCAAGCGAATGCAGTCACAGGTGAGATGGAGGAGACATGAGCAGCACACTCGAAGCGGATACACTGAGACAGAACCGGACTGACGGTCAGAGCAACGCGATTTCCGCGAACACCCGGCAGCCCGCCGCGCGAAGCAGATCGTCGATGAACTTGCAGGGCGGCTTCCGCTCGCTACAGCAGCCGCAGCAAGCCAGGAAGATCGCGAACGGCCTCGGCTGGTTCAGCATCGGATTGGGAGTGGCCGAGCTCGTGGCGCCCGACAGCGTGGCACGACTCGTCGGTGTGAAGCCGACCAGCACGAGCCGCACGCTCCTGCGAGTGGCAGGTGCGCGCGAGCTGAGCGCAGGGCTCGGAATTCTCTCGAACAATCAGCCGAAAGGGTGGGTCTGGTCGCGCGTCGCCGGGGACATGATGGATCTGTCGATGCTGGGCTCCGCGATGACCAAGGATGGCACGGATCGCACCCGCCTCAATGCCGCAACCGTCGCGGTGCTCGGCGTCACCGCGCTCGACATCATGACGGGGAACGGACTTTCGAACCAGCAGGGCACGCGCACCGGCGTACGCCGCGACACCGGCATCCACGTCAAGCGCAGCATCACGATCGGCCGGCCTCGCGAGGAGGTGTACTCGTTCTGGCATGACTTTCAGAATCTTCCCCGCTTCATGAAGCACCTGGAGTCCGTGACCGTCACCGGTAACGGGCGCTCCCACTGGAAGGCGAAGGCGCCAGCCGGCGCTTCCGTGGAGTGGGACGCCGAGGTCACCGCCGATCAGCCGAACGAGCTGATCGCGTGGCGCTCCCTGGCGAATTCGGACGTGAACAACGCCGGCGTGGTGCGCTTCACCGACGCCCCCGGCGATCGCGGCACCGAGGTGCACGTCGACCTGAGGTACGATCCTCCCGGCGGCACTCTGGGGGCTTTGTTCGCGAAGATCTTCGGCGAAGAGCCCAGCATTCAGATCGCCGATGATCTCCGCCGCTTCAAGCAGGTGATGGAGATCGGAGAGCCAATGCTGTCTGATGCGACCGTGGTGGACGGGCCGCACCCCGCGCAGCCGCCGCGCTTCCAGAACCGCGGATGAGCGTGCCAACCAACGGACCGCGGGTTTCCGTGGCCAGCCTTCTACGTAGGGAGTCGACAACATGAGAGCGAATTGCTGGATGGGGAAACGGAAAGTGGAAGTGCAAACCGTTCCGGATCCGCAGATCCTGAATCAGCGTGACGCCATCGTGAAAATCACGTCGACGGCGATCTGCGGATCGGATCTGCATCTATACAACGGCTTCGTGCCCACGATGGAATCGGGTGACGTGCTCGGCCATGAATTCATGGGCGAAGTCGTCGACGTGGGACGAGGCGTGAAGAATCTCAAGGTAGGGGATCGCGTGGTCGTGCCGTTCCCGATCGCGTGCGGCACCTGCGCCGCCTGTCGCGCGGAGGCGTACTCGCTCTGCGAGAACTCGA
>JAQBQC010000177.1 GCA_028287205.1 Gemmatimonadota bacterium | reverse complement strand
CGACCGGTGCGCGGAGTCCGGGAAGGAACGCGTGTGTCGTGTCCCCGGGCATGTGCTCCCCTTCCTCTGCGCCGCCCTCGGCTGGCGACGCGGGCGCTCTCCCCGGCGTCTCCGGCTGCTGCCCGACGCCGAGCTCGCGCGCGTCGATGGCCTGCGCGATGCCGCGTCCGTGCTGCCGTGCGGATCCCTCTGTGCTTATGAGCGGAACGAAGTCGCCTGTTTTCGTGACCTTGGCTTTCGTCGACGTCCACGCCTGCGCGCCAGACCTGGAATCGAATGCGACCGGCAGCAGGTCGCCGGGATTGACGCCGACGTTCTGCGCGTAGCGACCGTACGCGGTGTGCCCGCGCCCAAAAGCGACCGCGATCGTGTCGCCGCGAAGGCCGGGATAGACGTACGCGGGCGCGACGATGGAGCCCGCGGCGGTCTCCACGCGGAGCACATCGCCCGCATCGATTCCGAGTCGCGTGGCGGCCGCCGTGCCGACCTCGATCACAGTCTGCCAACAGACCTTCGTGACGGGATCCGGGATCTCCTGAAGCCACGGCTTGTTCGCGCCGCTGCCATCGTCGAGCAGCGGCGACGGATAGACGACGAGAAAGAAATCGCCGGACGTGCCCGCGATGTTCGCGCTCGTGCGCGTGGTGGAAACGGCGCCGCGACGAGGGCGCTCACCGGCCAACGCACCGTTGCCAATGCCCTTTATCAGAGCCGACGTAAACGCTGTGGTACCACCAGGATAGCGCGCGATCAAATAGTCGCGGTAGCTCGCGGCCGGATGCGCGCCTGCAAGCTTCGGATTGCTCTTCGAGATGGCGAGGAGCACGTCAGCCGTGGCGCGCGTATCGTATACAGGATCCATTCCCGGCTGCTGCAGCGAGATCACGCCGGGGATCGGCTGCGCATCGCCCCACGACTCGATCGCGTGGTGATCCGGCAGCACGAGATCGCACAGCTCGGTGGTCTCGTCGGGATAGCTGGAGAACGAAACCTTGAAGGAGACCTTGGCCATCGCGTCCGCGACCTTCGCGCTCTTCGGGCTCGTGAACACCGGATTCGCGCCGCGCACGAACAGGAGCGGCACCTGTCCCGCGCGCATGCGCTCGATCGCATCCGTGAGCTCGGCGTCCGTCGACATTCCTTCGAAGCTCTCGATCGCCCGCGCCGGCAGCACCGAGCGTCCGACGTTGCCGAACTTCTGGTTGAGCGCGTTCACCGCGAGCGCGAGCTCCGTGCTTCCGCCAGCGAGGAGCAGGCTCGGACCGGCCGCGAGCGCGGTGGCGAGCGCCTGCAGCGTTGCAGCGGGAACGTCCGCCGCCTGCGCGGCCTGCCCGATCGTGCCAGTGCCCGCCAGTGCGTTCGCAATGGCCAGCTCGGAGCCGGGCTTGCACGCGATCCACTGATCGGCGTTCATCCCGGTGAGCGAGCGCCGCGGCCCAACGTAGATAACGCGAGGGGCGTCGGCTCCCTTAGCGCGCGCGTCCGCGAACGAGAGCTGCTGCGGAACGCTGGCGCCCCACGTCTCGAGGAAATCGGCGCCGAACGAGACGATGAGCTTTGCGGCCGCGAAGTCGAGCGAGGGCCACGCGACGCCGTAGCTCTGCTTGTTCGCGGCGATCACGCCGCCATCGGCGAGCGCGGCGTAGCTCAGATGCGCGGGCATGCCGTAGCCCGCGAGCCACGCATCGAGAAATCCGGGGAAGCTTCCCGTCTCGTGCTGGTTGATGAACACGGCGCCGCCCGCCTTCCCCGCGGTCTGCACGCTCGAGAGCTGCTGCGTGAGCAGCGTGATCGCCTGCGTCCACGAGATCGGCGAGAGCCTGCCGTCCTTGCGCAGCATCGGCTGCCGATAGCGATCCGGATTGTAGAGCCCCTGCACCGACGCCTGTCCGCGCGAGCAGAGCGCGCCACGATTGAGCGGGTGTTCGGGATTGCCTTCCACCTTGAACGTGCGGCCGTCGCGCACCTCGAGCAGCACGCCGCATCCCGCGGCGCATTCGCGGCAGGTGGACGCGTAGTAGTTCGAGACGCCTGGAACCGTCTCGTCGGGATGCACGAGATACGGAATGAGCTCTTCGCCGGTGTTCGAGCTGCACGCGGCCACTGCGGTGGTCGCTCCGGCGGCGCCGAGCACTTTCAGAAAGGTTCGGCGACTCGTCGCTGCTTTCGGCTCACCGACGGGCGTGGCGCTCTCACTCATGCGCAATTCCTAGTAGTGACACGTGCTGCAATCGTAGCGGGCTTTCCACGCTGGATTCACGTTGCCGATGTGACAGTTGATGCACCAACCCATGTTGAGCGGCGCGTACTGATAGACTCGTGTCATCTGCTGCACCTGTCCGTGACAGGTCTGGCAGGTGACGCCGGCGTTCACGTGGCGCATGTGCGGGAACTGGACGTAGTCCGGCACCTTGTGCACGCGCACCCACGGGATCGGCTGCTTGTTCTGCCAGTAGGTGGTGAGCTTCTGGATCCCTTCGCTCGTGCGCGCGGGAAGCCCGTCGGTCGCGGGACGCTGCGCCGTGACCACCGTGTGGCAGCCCATGCAGGTGCTTACTGCGGGGAGCCCGGGGTCCATCGCCTTGTTGGCGGAGAAGTGACAGTACAGACAATTCATGCCGAGCGTCTGGACGTGTCGCGGGTGTGGAAAGGCGATCGGCTGCGTCGGAGAGCGACCCTGGGGCGTCGAGCCTCCCCAGTAGCCCCACTCGCCACGGTTGACGATGACGGTGTCGGGGGCCTTGTTCGTTGCGCGAGCGGAGGGTCGAACGGCGGAACCCGCAGCGGTATCAGGGGTCGTCGCCTGTTGTTGTCGAGCGCCGGTGTACGCGGATACGATGGCTGCAATGGACGTCAGCACAACGAACCCCGGCACCACCGCCCATTTGCTCCGAATCGTCATCGCGCCACGGAAGCGGTCATTTCAGAAGGCGCTGCTTGTGAAATCGTTCACAAGCAGCGCAAGTGAAGCGGGAATCTGCACATGGGCCCCGATGCGCGCAAGTAGCGGCCCCGGCAGCGATTAGTAGATGAACTCGCTCCCCGTGGGCGACCCTTTACGGCACCTCGGCGAGCCGAAGCGACCGCAACCCGGTTGGCAGCAACTCGAGGTTCGCGATCGGCGACTGCATGAGGCGAAGCGGCCACGCGCTCCCGAAGAGAAAGCGGTCGGCGCCAATGGTCTGCAATAAGTGAGCAAGATCGTCCTCCGGCGGTCCCCAAATCCACGAGATGTCCCACGAGAGTCGCGAGCGCTCGTCGGGCGTGAGGCCCCAGTGCGATTCCTCGATGAGCGCACGACCCGCGCAGGTGACGACCACGCGCACGCGCGCATCGGCGCGCGCGATCGCGCGAATGTGTGCGCCGCTCAGGTCGGGTGACGAGTCGAGCGCGCTTCGCTGACGCACATCCTCGAAGCGCGTGGTGAGCACGAGGGGAAGTCCGATCTCTCCGCACGCGCCAGCGAGGCGCGCGAGATTCGGATCGTGCGCGCCCATGCCCCACTGCGACGGATAGGCGCGGACCGCACGCGCACCACTCGCGTGCGCAGCGGCGAGCGCGGCTTCCCAGCGCGGCCAGTCGGAGCGAATCGCCGGCACGGGCTCGAGCGTCTCGCGATGCGGCTCGAGCGCTGCGAAGAGCGCCTCGTTTCCAGCGGTGACGTCCCGGTGGAATGCGGTGGGCAGATGCCCCACCCACGCGCCCGCGATTCCCTCGCGCGCGAGCACACGTACCAGCACGTCCGCGTCCGGATGGGGCAGCTCGCGAAACGGATAGCCGCCGATGAAGCAGTTGACGTCGATCACTTCGCCACGCGCGCGTGCGCATCGGTGCGACGCGCAGCCACGCCGCTGGTAGGGATGCCCGGCAACGCGTTGTGCGGGAAAATTCGCGCCGCGTTGCGCCAGCGAACTTCCGCAAGCTCGTCCTCCTCGAGCCCGACGGCCTCAAGCGCGCGCAGCTTGGCGAGTCCCGTCTCCATCGTGATGTCACATCCCCAGAGGAGGCGCGACGCGCCCACGGACGCGTACGCGAGATCGAGCATGCCGCGGTCGACACCGCTGCCCGAAAGATCGAGATAGATGTTGGAGATCTCTTTCACGGCGGCGCAGCTGTGCGCCCAGTCGCCGCCGCCGCCGATGTGGGCGAGGATGAACGACGCGCGCGGATGGCGCACCGCAAGCCGGCCGAGATCGATGCCGTCGGAGATCTCCTGGCCGGGCCACTCGCGCGTGCGGTGCTGCCAGATGTGATGGAGCACCGGGAGCCCACGCCGTGCGGCCTCCTCGGCAATGGGGTCGACCAGCGAATCATCGGCGCGACGGCTGGCCGCGAGCTTGATGCCCACTGCGCCGCGCCCGACGCAGCGCGCGATCTCGTCGCGCGCGTGCGCGGCGTCGTTGGGATTCACGCTCACGTAGCAGCGAATGCGATCCGGGTGCGCGTCCTGCAGCGCGAGCATCGCGTCGTTTCCCGCGGTGAGATCGTCGGGCGACGGGAAATACGTGGGCGACGTGTGGCCCCAGCTGCCGAGTATCGAGGCGATGTGCGCGCGAATCCCTATGCGCTCGCCCGCGCGCAGCCGCGCGGCGTTCACGCGCTGCCAATCCGCGCGGCCGGAGGCCGGGTGGTAGAAGTGCGCGTGAACGTCGACGAGCGGCGTGCGCCCGGCGAGCGGCGCGAGCGCTTCCTCAGCCATCCGCGAGCTCCTCGCGCAGCGACACGAATGCCTCGCTCGCGGCCGTCTCGATCGCGCCCACATCCGATTCCTCGTGCGCGAGCGAGGCGTAGTTGTACGCGCCGCGCTTGAACAGCACGCCCGCCTCGACCGCGAGCTCGCCGAATCGCGTGCGCTGATCCTCGTCTTCGAAGTCGAGGAGCCACATCGGCGCGATCCCGCGCACGGACACACCGCTCACGCCCGATGCGGCGATCGCACGCTGCACTCCGTTCATCATCTCCTCGCCAGCGGCCCACAGGCCCTCGCATACTTCCGCCTTCTCGTGCCAGTCGAGCACAGCGCTCGCGGCGGCAAGCGCGATCGCCTCGCCCGCGAGCGTCGACGAGATCCAGCAGTCGGCCGCCGCGCGCATCACGGCCTCGCGTCCGACGATCGCGCTCAGCGGATAGCCGTTCGCGAGCGCCTTGCCGAATACCGCGAGGTCCGGAGTGATGCCCGAGTATTCCTGAAATCCGCCGGTGCGCAGCCGGAAGCCGGTTTTCATCTCGTCGAACACGAGCACGGCACCGCGCTCGTCGCAGATCGCGCGCGCCGCCTCGATCCACGCATTGCTCGGCAGCCGCTCGATCACAGGCTCGAGCACGATGGCGGCGAGGGTATCGCCCGCTTCGGCCGCCGCACTCTCGAGCGCGGTGATGTCGTCGAACGGTACCGCGGTGAAGTCCTGGTGCGCGCCGGCCGTGATCCCTGGACCATCGGTCCACCAGTCGAGCCAGCCGAAGTAGCCGCAGCCGATCACGTGCGAGCGCTTCGTGTGTGCGCGCGCAATGCGAACGGCCGCCGCCACGCCCTCCGCCCCGCTCTTGAGAAAGCGCACGCGCTCGGCGCACGGAATCACGTCCGACAGACGCTCGGCCACTTCCACCTCGAGCACGTGCGACAACCCCGCGACGTTGCCGCGCTCCGCCGCCTGCGACACGGCCATGGTGACGGCCGCCTCCGCGTAGCCAAGCGCGACAGCGCCGAGTGCCATGGTGCAGTCGATGAGCTCGCGGCCGTCCGCGGTCCACAGGCGGCAGCCCGACGCGCGCACGTAGTGCGAGGGCATGTCACCCTGTGCATCGCCGAAGAGCGTCGCGAAGCGCTTGCTGCCGGTGGATGCGCCGCCCACGATCACCGCTTCCGCGCGCGTGCGCCAATCGTCTTCGGAAATCTCTTCCGGTTGCAACTCGCCGTCGCTCATGCGGGGAAGAAGCGGATGTGACGGGGCATCGTCAAGTGCTCTCATCGCGTGCATTACCGCTCGCGCGCTCGATCGCACGCATGACCTCGATCGCGATGGAGCGCAGCATATCGATCTCGCGCGCGTCGGGCGCGGCGCGGTAGGTGAGCGAGCGCAGCGAGCGGAGGACGAGCTCCTCGTTGCGCGTGCGAAAGAAGTCGATGGTCGCCAGCGCCTTGTCGGCGTCCGTGAAGTAGCGCTGGAGCTGCTCCGCGCTCGCGGGCGGCGCATCCTTGCGCGGAGGTGCTATCGTGCGCGACGCGTCGGCCGCGAGGTGGAGCTCGTAGAGCGCGATCAGGACGGCCTGGGCGAGGTTGAGCGAGGGATGATCGCTCGTGGGAATGGTGACCACGGCGTGCGCCCGGTCGAGCGACTCGTTCGAGAGTCCATGGTCTTCGCGCCCAAAGAAGATCGCGACCGGGCCCTCGGCCGCGGCGGCCAGCATCGGCGCGGCAACGTCGCGCGGCGAGACGAGCTTCCACTTCGCCTTGCGACGCCGCGCCGTGAAGCCCGCAGCGAACACGCAGTCCGCGATCGCCTCGTCGAGCGACGCGAAGTGCCGCACCTCCGAGACGATGTCGCGCGTGTCGTGTGCGACTCGCTCGACGCGTGAGGGATCGTATTCCACGGGATTCACGAGTCGGAGCTGTCGCACGCCCATGTTCTTCATTGCGCGCACGACCGCGGCGATGTTCACCGGATCCTGCGGCTCGACGAGCACCACGCAGACGTTGTCGAGCGCGCTCACTCGGGAAGCCGGAGACGGATGAACTGCTCGAGCGGCTGGCGGTCGCCGCGGAGATAGACGCGATCGCCGTGCGCGCCGCTCAAGACGAGCTGCCCGCGCCGTCGTTGGCGGTCCGGTGACATGTCGTTCACGAGCACATCGAGCGCAATGAGAGAGGAAAGTGAGGCGCGCGGAACGGTGAAGCGAATCTCGTAACCGCCGATGATCTCGCGGGAGTCGGCGGCGACGGCTGGTGCGTCGCTTGCGCCGGCGGACTGGCGAAGGCGCGTGCGCGAGAAGCCGCGCTCGGGGATCGCGAGCCAGGCGGCCGGCTCGCGCCATCCGTCGCTCCAAAGATGCAGCTGCACGCCATCGCTGTGAATGTCGGGATGCTCGTTGTCCAGCTCGGGATCGGCGTCGTCGGGAGCACGGAAGTGTAGCGTGGGCTTGCGCACGGCCACGCGGACCTCGAGCTCCGTGTCATCCGCATTGATGACGACGTGAGCGCGAGGACTACCGGCATCGGCCCAGCTGTGCTCGGACATCCGGTAGTCGGGCTCGCCGAGCTCGCGGACGTAGGGGAGCGAGTGTGGCTTCGAGGGCTGCGCGGGCGACGGGGGCGCCGCGAGCGCCGCTGCAGAACCTCCTTCAACGCTACGGAAGCCGGATAACACGATGTGCTCGCGGCCTTCACCGGGACGCGTAGTGCCCACGTGCGCGCCATCGTCGCGCCACTCGTAGTCGCTCATTGTTCCGTCCGCATGCGTGATCTGTAGTTGGGCATCGCTCGAGGAAACATCTCGCACCGCGAACGTTGGGCTCCACACGCTTCGAATCCTGCCGGCGGCGGAGTGCGCGCGCACGAGGAGAAAGCGCTGGTCGCCCGCGCCTGGCGCTCCGGGGGCGACGGCGGTGAACCAATCCGCAGGCTCGGAAGATGTGATCCACGCGATTGTCGCGCCGGAGCCTGTGTCGACAAGGCGCACGATCTCGCCGGCATCGAGTCTCGCGCGCTTCGTGTCGCGCGCAAAGGAGAATCCGTCTTCGAGGCCATCGCCACCGTCGAGAGTCGCGTCGCTCCACGTGGACGCACTCTCCACGCGCACGCGGGCATGAATGGGAAGCTCGATACGCGCGGGAGCGGCACTGCTCCATCGCAGCTCGTCGATTACGAGGTGCGCCGCCACGGTGAGCGCTCGCTGCGCGATGACGGGCGGATGCTCAGACACGCGTGCGGTCGCGCACACCCAGCCGAGCTTTTCGCGCTCGTCGTACGCGAGCAGCGTTCCCGATGTGCGCGGCTGCGAGTGGCCGTTCACGAGCGGCGCGTTGTGCGCGAGCGTGCTGCGGTACCAGTGGAGCGACGGGTCCACGTACGAGCCCGTGCCCATGTCGTCGAGAATTCGGTTTGCGCCGTGCGCCAGCAGCAGGTTGAGTCGATCCGGATGCCCGTGACCGCCGCCGTGGTGTCCGTAGTCGAGCGCGGCGAACCCCGCACCGCGCTCGCGACGAAAGACGGCGATTCCCTGCCCCTCGAGGAGCGCCGAGGGCACGGTCGCGCGATCGAGGACCGGCAACGTCTCGCGAGCGAAGAGGAGCGAGCGCCAGCCGAGGTCCGCGCGACTCAACGCGCTCGCGGGCTCGTTGCGCTCGGACTCGGCGGCCGAGCGCCAGCGGCCGGTGTCGCGTTGCGGAATATCGGCGGCGTAGAGCGCGGCGAGCGCGCCGGTGAGCCGCGCATCCTCCGCGCGCGCGAGTCCGAGCTCGCACGACTCCGCGGTGCGCCACTGTCGAAGCGATGCACCGTACTGCGAATCGCGGCGTGCGGGGAATCCGAGGTCGGGGAACGCGGTGAGAAAGGGCGTGGAAAATCCGGCCTGAAAGCGCGCGAGCAGTTCGGCGGGTATCTCGTGACCGGCCGCTTCTGCCATCGCGACGCCGTACCAGAGCCCCCGATGCGAGAAGAGATGATAGTTCTCGCCCTCGTACCAGCTCCCATCCGACAGCAGCCCGGTGCCGAGCTGCGCGATGAGCCCCGAGGGGGAGTGCATCGCATGCTCGACGAGCGTCCAGTCGTCGAGCAGGCGACCTGCAGCGAGCATCGCGGCGTTGTTCCAGAGCTGGCGGTTCGACTCTCCTTCATCGTACGAGCGAATGAGCGCAGCACTCGGCCCGGCGACGCGGTCGCGGAAGCTCCCCGTCGCCGCGCCGCCCGCGTTGGCGGCGTCGAGGAGATCGGCCGCGATGCACAGCTGAAGCAGCCAGATCGATTCGAGATATGTGCTGAAAAAGGGTCGCGAGGGACCGAGCACGTTGTCGTCGAGCGGATATCGCGCGTAGTGATCGGCGTACTCGTCGAGCGTCGCGCGCGCGAACGCGGCGAGACGCGGCTCATCGCCCAGCGCATGGAGCACGGCGCCGTGCACGGCGCGCTCGGCGCGCCAGAGCTGCGCGAACATCAGCCACCAGCGATGATGACGCTCGCCGGTCTGCACGGCACCGCACGTTGGACAACGGTGCGCGTGCGGCGAATACGGATCGAACTCGAGCGGCGCGCCGTCGATCGGGCAGCGGCCGCCATTGCGCGTGAGCATGGCCTTCTGCCCCGAGATCGCAGGCGCCTCGCGCAGCACGCGCTCCATGTCGGCGCGCAGCGAATCGGCGAGCGGGGCGAGCGCGCCGGACGCAACGCGTCGTCTCGCCTGCAGATCGCTTGAATTCAAGAGAATCGTCATCGTGCGCGGACCGTGTCCTGCGGCCGCTGTGCGTACCACGCGGCCACGGTTGCGAGCTCGCCGCGCAGATCCATCGTCACGCCCTGCAGCCGGCGCGACGCGCCCTGAACTCCGCGCGCGTGATAGATCCACGCGACCGGCGTGAACGCATCGAGCTCACGCTGCACGGCGGCCCACCGTGCGCGCGCGTCCGCGTCCGACGCCGAGCGAGCGGCGAGAAGGAGCGAGTCGAGTCGCGGCTCGTGGAAGCCGGCGTAGTCGAGGGCGCTGCCCGCGAAGCGACTGTCGAACATGGCTGAGAGATAGGACAGCGAGAGATCTCCGGGAATGCCGGTGTAGAGCGCGTCGAAGCGGCGCGGAGTCGCGCGCGCGGCGGCGAGAAAGGACGCCAGCTCGCGCTGCCGAATTTCCACACGCGCGCCCACGTGCGCGAGGTCGGACTGGATGAGCTGCTCGGCCGCGTTGCCGGAGCTGCCGACGGTGAGGAGCTCGAAGGCGAGCGTCTGCGCGCCGCGGTGGCGCACGCCGTCGGCGCCGCCTCGCCAGCCCGCAGCGTCGAGGAGCGAATCGGCGCGCGCAGTGTCGAGCTCCGCCTCGCCTGGCTGCGCGTAGGGATGCGTTCGCGGGATCGGCTCGCTCGACGGCTCGCCATAGCCGTGCACGGCGACCGCGACGATGCGCTTGCGATCGACCGCGAGGGAGATCGCGCGACGCACACGCGGATCATCGAATGGCGCGCGCGCGACGTTGAAGACGATGCCGTACGACTGGAGCACCGGATACTCGATCACGCGCAGCAGCGGGTCGCGCGCTACGAGCGGCGCCATCGCGGGCGAGATCCCCGCGAGATCGAGCTCGCCGCTCGTGAGCCCGGCGAATTTCGTCGCGGACTCATCGATCACGGCGATGATCAACCGGCGGAGCGTGGGCGCGCCGCCCATGGCTAAGGGAAATGCATCGTTTCGGGCGAGATCCCAGCGCTGGCCGGCAACCCGCTGCACGAAGCGGAACGGGCCGTTCCCGATGGGATGCACCGCGAACGAATCCGCGCGCATCGCGCTCGGCGCGGTGCGTGCGAGCCGATGCTCGGGGACGATCGGAAGCTCGCAGAGAATCGGGGGAAAGCGCGGCTGCGGCGCGGAAAAGTGCAGCGTCACCGTCGAGTCGTCGTCCGCCGAGACGCTCGCGAGCTGCGCGAGATCCGATGCGCGCGGGAAGCCAGTGGCCGGGTCGCGCGCCACGTTCAGTGTGAAGGCGACGTCGCGCGCGGTGGTGGGCACTCCGTCGTCCCAGAGAAGCGACGGCACGAGCGAGAACGTGAGTGCACGGCGATCGGGCGAGAAGCGCCAGGCGCGAGCGAAGTACGGCTGCGGAACTAGGTGCTCGTCGTAGCGCGCGAGCGTGACGAAGAGCGCGAACCGCTGCACCTGTCGCGCGAGCGGATGAATTGTGACGAGCGGATTGGCGCTCTCGAGATCGGCGCCCGACGCGATGACGACCGTGTCATCCGCGCGCGGTGCGCCCGCGCAGGCCAGGAGGAGCGCCATTAGCAGCGATTGCGCGAGCCACGACGCGG
>JAQBQC010000099.1 GCA_028287205.1 Gemmatimonadota bacterium | reverse complement strand
TCCGTGGTGATGAGTGGATGAAGGAGCCGTGCCGCAGCTGCCCGCGCAAGCACGTCGACTTCGGCGGGTGCCGGTGCCAGGCGTTCGCGCTCACGGGCGACGCCACGCGCACCGATCCGGTGTGCACGCTGACGTCCGACCGCGCGATCATCGACGCGATGCTCGATGGATCGCCGCCGCCCGTGGTGTACGCGTATCGCGAGATGGGACGCACGCGCGAGACCGCGATGGCGGCCGCGAGCGCGCCGGCCACAGTTCCCGAGTAGCGAGAGCGCTCAGGCGCGCTCGAGCACCGCGCGCACCTTTTCCGCGAGATCGTACGGCAGAAAAGGCTTCTGAAGAAAATCGACTTTCGCGGTCGCGAGACTCTGGAGCATGACATCGTCATCGTGGTAGCCCGACATGTACAACACGCGCACCGTCGGCCACACCCCGCGAATTCGCTCGGCCATCGCACGCGCATTCATCCCCGGCATCACGACATCGGTGATCACGAGCTGAATGGGTCGGGCCGAGCTCTCCGCCACGCGCACCGCCTGCTCGCCATTGGGCGCCTCGAGCACGCGATACCCTTTCTGCTCGAGCACCCTGCGCACGAGCTCACGCAGCGCCGGCTGATCTTCCACCACGAGGATTGTCTCCGATCCGTTCGCACTTCGCGAGGATGTTCGCTCGGGCTCGACCGGTGCGCTCGTCGACACCTGAGGGAAGTAGATCGTGAAGGACGTTCCCTTCCCTGGCGCGGTCGCCACGTGCAGCTCGCCGCCGGATTGCTTCACGATCCCATGCACCGTGGACAGTCCGAGCCCGGTGCCGTGGCCGATCGGTTTTGTGGTGAAGAATGGCTCGAAGATTCGGTCGCGCGTGGCGCTGTCCATTCCGACGCCGGTGTCGGTCACGAGAAGCCGCTCGCATACGTCCGTGCCGGCGCCCGCGCTCTTGATGTGATGGGGGACCGTCTTCGTCGAGATCGTGATGCGTCCGCCGTCCGGCATCGCGTCGCGCGCGTTCACGACGAGATTGATGATGACCTGCTCGATCTGGCCCGGATCGGCCAACACACAACCGGCAGCGTCGTCCAGGTTCAGAACGAGCTCGATGTTGTCGCCGATGAGGCGGCTCAACATGTTCTGGATCTCGAGCGTGACGGCGCGGAGCTCGATCGGGCGCGGCTGCAGCACCTGGCGGCGGCCGAAGGCGAGCAGCTGCTTCGTCAGGGCCGCCGCGGACATCGCCGCCCGCTTGATCTCGCAGATGTCCGCGTGCGCCGGCGATGATGGATCGAGCCCATCGAGCGCGAGATCGCTGTTCCCCTGGATCACCGTGAGCAGGTTGTTGAAATCGTGCGCGATGCCGCCCGCGAGCTGCCCGATCCCTTCCATCTTCTGCGACTGTCGGAGCTCGAGCTCGAGCTGTGTACGCTCCGTGATGTCGCGAACCAGCCCGCTCATGTGGGCACTGCCATTCTCGCCATCGAGAATCGTCGTGCCCGCATTCACCACCAGGCGCACCGAGCCATCGGGGTGTATCACGCGAAACTCTTCCTCGAACCGTGGCGAGTGGCCATCCGCGCACGCTTCCCAGGCGGCGCGCACGCGAGGCAGGTCGAGCGGATCGATTCCGTCCCACCACGCGTCGGCATCCGCGTAGAACTCCTCGGCAGTTCGTCCCCAGATCGTTTCCACCGCGGGACTGACGTACAGCACGCGCTGCGGCTTCAGCCCGACGAACCAGAACCCATCGCGGCTGTGTTGCGCGAGAAGACGGAATCGCTCCTCGCTCGCACGCAGCTCGGATTCCGTCTGTCGCCGCTTGCGCAGCTCATCCGATGCGATGATCGCGCGTCGCACGGCATTCGGCAGCCGCTCGAGTCGCTGCTTGAGCAGATAGTCGGTCGCGCCGAGGTGGAGGCATTTGACGGCCTCTTCCTCGTTGAGCGATCCGGAGATCACGATGACCGGCACATCCGGCTGCTTCTCTCGCGCGACGCTCAGCGCAGAAATGCCATCGTAGTCGGGAAGATTGAAGTCGCAGAGAATGATCTGATACGCGCCCTGCGTCAGCGCGTCTTCGAATCCGCGCCGATTGGTGACCCAAATGATCTCGCTCGCGAGTCCGGCGACCTCGAGGCGGTCGTGGATCAGCTCCGCATCGTTCGGATTGTCCTCCAGATGCAGCAGCCGCACAGGCCCTGTCAGCAACGGCGCATCCCCGAACGCCGAGTCCGGACTCGCAGCAGCGAGCGACGAGGCTTCCATGGGCTCTGTCGGCAGCTTCATTGCGATTCCAATAGTTGAGTTGCCGGGATGGGCGCAGCGCGGAGCGTGAAGTAGAACGTCGCACCCTGATCCACCGCGCCATTGCCCCAGGTGCGGCCGCCGTGACGGTCGATGATGCGCCGCACCGTCGCGAGCCCGATCCCCGTGCCTTCGAAGTCGTCCGGAGCGTGAAGACGATGGAAGACGCCGAACAGCTTGTCATAGTAGCGCATGTCGAAGCCGGCCCCGTTGTCGCGCACGAACAGTATGATCCGGTCGTCCTCCTGACCGCCAACGCCGATCTCGATCTCCGCACATTCGCGCTTCTTCGAGTACTTGACCGCGTTGCCGACGAGGTTTGCCAGCACCTGTTTCAGCATCGAGAAGTCGCCGATGACTGCAGGCAGCGGCGCGATCTTCCACGTGATGTCGCGATCGGCGGTGGCCATCTGAAGTCCCTGCACCACTTCATCGACCAGCATGGCGAGATCGACGTGCGCCTCGGTCATCCGCTCGACACTCATCCGCGAGAACGCGAGCAGGTTGTCGATCAGGCTGCCCATCTCGACACTCGCGGTGCTGATGGTCTCGAGGTAGCGCTCCGCCTTCGCAGGCAGGGTTCCCTGCGTCACGCGCTGCAACATCGCGACGTAGCCCTCGATGTGTCGGAGGGGCGCGCGCAGATCGTGCGACACCGAGTACGAGAATGCCTCGAGCTCCTTGTTCGCTCGCAGCAGCTGCACCGTGCGCTCCGCGACGCGACGCTCGAGCTCCCGATTCAGCGTCCTGATCTCCTCCTCGGCGCGCTTGCGCTCCATGGCGTAGCGAATCGCGCGCTTGAGCAGGAAGCTGTTGATGCGGCCCTTGACGAGGTAATCCTGCGCGCCCGAGGAGACAGCGATCGAGGCGAGCTGCTCATCGTCGGCGCCGCTGAAGATCACGATGGGTAGCTCCGGTGCGCGATCGTTGATCCGATGGAACGTGTCCATTCCCTGGCTGTCGGGAAGGCCGAGGTCGAGCAGGAGCACCTCGATCGGCTCGTGCTCGAGACTCTCGAGCAGCTGATCCATGCTCGTGGAATGCGTCAGACGAAACTCCGTGACCGGCGGCTCGCGCAGCATCTCCTGGATGAGGCGCGCGTCTCCCGCATTGTCCTCGACGAGTCCGATTCGCAACACGGCAGTGCTCACTTGTCTATCGGGGAGGGAGCTTGACGATCGTGAACCAGAAGGTCTCTATGGCCTGCACCACGTTGATGAACTGTTCGATAGCCAATGGCTTCGTGACGTAGCAGTTGGCGTGAAGCGCATAGGACTTCACGATGTCTTCTTCTGCTTTCGACGTGGTGAGGATCACCACGGGGATGCTCTTGAGATCATCGTCCTCCTTGATCTCCTTCAGCACCTCGCGGCCATCCATTCGAGGCAAGTTGAGGTCGAGCATGATGAGGTCGGGGCGCGGTGCCAGAGCGTACTCGCCCTCCTGGCGAAGAAAGGCGAGCGCCTTCACGCCATCCTCGGCCACGCTGAGATTGTTGAGCAGCTTGCACTCGCGGAGCCCCTCGCGCGCCAGCCTCACGTCGCCGGCGTTGTCTTCCACCAGCAGGATCTCGACGGGGCGGCCTTCGAATACGTTCGTCATGTGGATCCGGTGTATGCGAGTTTGGGAATCGTGAAGAAGAACGTCGAGCCTTCACCAGCTTTCGATTCCACCCAGATCTTGCCGCCGTGTCGTTCGACGATGCGTTTGCACAGAGCGAGACCGATACCGGTGCCGGGATAGTCTCCCTTGCTGTGCAAGCGCTGGAAGATCACGAAAATCCTGTCGAAGTACTGTTGCTCGATGCCGATGCCGTTGTCGCGAACGGAGAATTCCCAGTGGTGCTCGCTCTCGACCGCGCCCACGTGCACCCGCGGATGTCCGCCGTTTCGGAACTTGATTCCATTGGCGACGAGGTTCTGAAGAAGCTGGCCGAGCTGCCCGCCATCGGCCGGAACGACCGGCATGAAGTCGTTCGTCACCAGCGCACCGGTCTCCTCGATCGCGACGCTCA
>JAQBQC010000091.1 GCA_028287205.1 Gemmatimonadota bacterium | reverse complement strand
TGCGGCGACACGCGGAAACTATTCGCCCCTGGAGAATTTCTCTTTGTGCCGGCGGGGATGACGCATCGCTTCGAGCGCTTCACGCCGGACTTGACGGTCTGGGTAATTTTCTACGGACCGCAGGGAGGGGAGCATGTCCAGGAAAATTCATAAGACCGACGCCGAGTGGCGCGCGCAGCTCACGCCGGAGCAGTACCGCGTGATGCGCGAGAAGGGAACGGAGCGCCCGCACACGGGAAAGTACGCGCAGACCACGGACGCGGGGACGTATCGCTGCGCAGGGTGCGGCGAGCCGCTCTTCGCATCCGCCACGAAGTTCGATGCGCATTGCGGATGGCCGAGCTTCACGGCGCCGATCGAAGGCACGGCCGTCGCGGAATCGGAGGATCGTTCGCACGGCATGCATCGCACCGAAGTGCTATGCGCGAGCTGTGATGCGCATCTCGGTCATGTCTTTCCGGATGGGCCCGGTCCGAACGGATTGCGCTACTGCATCAACTCGGCGTCGCTCGATCTCGAGAAAAACGCGGAGAGCTAGCGCGACCGGGTTTCGTGTTCGCAAGTTAGACGCTGAGTCGTGATGCATCGTAGTTGCCCGTGACGATTCGGTGATCAGTGGAGCTCTCTCGACGAGAATTTCTGCGGTACACGGCCGGTGCTGGAGCGGGCACCGCGCTCGGCGGCGTCGTCGGTCTCGGACTCGCACTCACGCCGGCTCGAGCGAAAGCGCAGGAGCTTCGCATCAAGGGCAGCAAGACTGTGCCGAGCATCTGCCCCTTCTGTTCCGTTGGATGCGCAACGCTCATCCACGTGAAGGAAGGCGAGATCGTCAACATCGAAGGCGATCCTCGCAGTCCGCACAACGAGGGAACGCTGTGCCCCAAGGGCGCGGCGATCTACCAGCTCCACAAGAATCCCAATCGCCCGACGCACGCGCTGCACCGCAAGCCGGGTGCGCGCGACTGGGACGTCGTCGATCTCGACTGGGCGATGGATCGCATCGCCGAGCGCGTGAGCAAGACGCGCGATGAGACGTTCATCGAGCGGCTGCCGGATGGAAAGGCCGTCAACGCGACGTCGGCGATCTTTCACCTTGGCGGCGCGACACTCGATAACGAATTCAATCACATCGCGCAGAAGTTCTGTCGCGGCTTCGGCATCGTAGCGATCGAAAACCAGGCGCGGATCTGCCACAGCTCGAGTGTGCCGGGGCTGGGTGCGCGACTCGGGCGCGGCGCGGCCACCATGTATCCGCGCGACATGTCGCAGTCCGATTGCGTCGTGATCATGGGCTCGAACATGGCCGAGTGTCACCCGGTGGCCTTTCGCTGGCCGCTGCGCGCCCGTGTGAACGGCGCGAAGCTGATCCACGTCGATCCGCGATTCACGCGCACGAGCGCGAACTGCGACATCCACGCACCCATTCGATCGGGAAGCGACATCGCTTTTCTGGGCGGCGTGATCAACCACGTGCTCAGCAGCGATCGCTGGAACAACGATCCGTTCTTCCACAGCTTCGTCTCCAACTACACGAACGCGTCGACGATCGTGTCGTCGGACTATCGCGACACCGAGGATCTCGACGGCGTGTTCTCGGGACTGCGCCAGGGGAAAGAGGATGCCGACTGGCCGTACAGCGGCGCCACCGGCGACTACGATCCGGCGAGCTGGCAGTACGCGGACACCGCGACCCAGACGACGGGCGAGCAGGTCGCGTACAACGCGCGCGCAGGAACGGAGCGTCAGCACCAGGGACCGCAGTCCCGGTCGAAGGAGGGAACCGGACCGGGCGTGCAGATGAATTCCGGCACGACGGCCGCGCCGGCGAAGTGGGACATCCTCGTCCACTCGCTTCTCAAGCCCTCGCCCAGGCACGATCCGAGCATGCAGGATCCGCACTGTGTGCTGCAGCTGCTCAAGCGCCACTACGCGCGCTACACGCCGGAGATGGTCGAGCAGGTGACAGGATGCCCGCGTGCGAAATTCCTGCGCGTGGCCGAGACGATCCTGCAGAATTCCGGCGCTGACCGCACGACGAGCTTTGCGTATGCGGTGGCGTGGACGCAGCACACGGACGGCGTGCAGATGATCAACTGTTGCGCGCTGCTGCAGCTGCTGCTCGGCAACATGGGGCGTCCGGGCGGCGGCATCATGGCGCTGCGCGGGCACGCGTCGATCCAGGGCTCGACCGATGTGCCGACGCTGTACCACTCAATACACGGCTACATGAGTCACCCGTCCACGTTGAAGTCACACGACACGCTGCGTGACTACCTGGCCACGGAGACGACGCCAACGGGCTACTGGGCGAATCAACCCAAGTTCATGGTGTCGTATCTGAAATCGATGTACGGAGACGCGGCGCGTCCCGAGAACGACTACGGCTACGGATGGCACGCAAAGATCTTCGGCGATTTCTCGCACATCGCAATGATGTCCGCGATGGCCGAGGGGCGCGTGAAGGGGATGATCTGCGTCGGGCAGAATCCGGCGACATCGCTCAATGCCGCCGCGCAACGCGAGGCAATGCGCAAGCTCGACTGGCTCGTGGTCAAGGACAACTGGCTCACCGAGACCGCGATGCAATGGAAGAACGGTCCGGAGATCGAGGACGGCACCGTGAAGGTGGAAGACATCCAAACGGAAGTGTTCTTTCTGCCCGCGACGCAGGTGGGAGAGTACGACGGGAGCTTCACGAACACGCAGCGGATGTTGCAGTGGCACTTCAAGGCGGCGGAGCCACCGGGCGATTGTCGCACCGACACGTGGTTCTACTACCAGCTCGGCAAGCGACTCAAGCGGAGGTACGCGAACAGCACGCTTCCGCGCGACGAAGGCTGGAAGCATCTCGTCTGGGACTACGAGCGCGATCCGGTAGCCGGTCGGCCGCAGGACACATCGGGAGAGCCGGATGAGCTCAAGCTGCTGCGCGAGATCAACGGCTATCACTCGGGCGATCCGACGAAGCATCTAGCCGGCTTCGGTGATCTCAAGGACGATGGCTCGACGACGTGCGCGAGCTGGATCTACTGCGGCGTGTTTCCGTCGTGGGAAACGAATCTCGCAGCGCGGCGAGAGCCCGACCCGCCCGGGATGCCCGGGGCGCAGCTCAACTGGGCATGGACCTGGCCCGCGAATCGGCGACTGCTCTACAATCGCGCATCGGCGGATCCATCGGGCAAGCCGTGGAGTGAGCGCAAGCGCTGGATCTGGTGGGACGCGAGCGTGCCGAACCCACCCGATGCGACGACGGGGAAGGCGACGGCGCCGGGGAAGTGGGTGGGATACGATGTTCCTGACTTCGCGATCACGAAGGCGCCGCAGGCGCGCGCGAAGCCGGGCGGCATCGGCCTCGATGCGCTCTCGGGTACCGATCCCTTCATCATGAAGCCCGATGGCAGGGGTTGGCTGTTCGTGCCCACCGGTCTCGTGGACGGACCGTTCCCCGTGCACTACGAGCCCGTCGAGTCGCCGGTGCACAACCAGCTCTACAAGCAACAGTCGAGTCCCGTGCTCAAGTGGTGGGCGCGCGGCAAGCCGTACAACCAGATCGCGCCGGTTGGCGACCCGCGCTATCCGTGCATCATCACGACGTATCGCCTCACCGAGCAATATCTCTCCGGTGCCATGAGTCGCTGGCTGCCGTACCTGGCGGAGCTACAGCCCGAGCTCTTCGTCGAGCTCGGGCGCGATCTCGCACACGAGCGAGGAATAGCGAATCTCGACTTCGTGAAGATCTCGTCGCCGCGCCACACGGTGCGCGCACGCGCGCTCGTGACGAACCGCATCGGCTCGATGATGCTGGGTGGCAAGAAGGTGCATCACGTCGGAATACCGTTCCACTGGGGATGGCAGGGCCTCGCGGTGGGAGACGTCGCGAACAACCTGACGAGCTGGGTCGGCGATCCGAACGTGTCCATCCATGAAGGGAAGGCGTTCGTCTGCAACGTGGAGAAGGTGTGATGGGCACGCGCGCGCTTCCGATCGTTGCGCAGAGTGCCGTGCCCGCGGTTCCCGCGCGGCACGCGCCTGCGCAGGGAGCGGGGCAGGGCTCCGGTAAACAGGAGCCCATGGGCTTCTTCACCGACACGAGCATTTGCATCGGGTGCAAGGCGTGCGAGGTCGCGTGCAAGGAGTGGAACCAGCTGCCCGCGCGCGGTGATGGCGGCGCGCACCTCGAGATGAGCGGGCAGAGCTACGACAACACGCTTCGCCTGAGCGGCGACACGTGGCGCCACGTGAAGTTCGTGGAACAGTTCCCCGAACCATACGAGGGGCGCTGGCTCATGATGAGCGACGTGTGCAAGCACTGCGTGGAGGCGCCGTGTCTCGAGGTGTGTCCCACCGGCGCGATCATCCGCACCGAGTTCGATACCGTCGTCATTCAGTCGGACACGTGCAACGGCTGCCGTGATTGCATCGGTGCCTGTCCCTTTGGCGTGATCGACATCCATCACGTATCGAACACGGCCCAGAAGTGCACGCTGTGCTACGATCGGATCAGCGTGGGGCTCGAGCCGGCGTGCTCGAAGGCATGTCCCACGGATTCGATTCAGTTCGGTCCGATCTCGGAGCTGCGCGAGCGCGCCGCAGCGCGCGTCGTGCAGCTCCGCGAGCAGGGCGAGTCGCGCGCGCATCTCTACGGCGCCGATCCGAAGGGGCCGCTCGGCG
>JAQBQC010000032.1 GCA_028287205.1 Gemmatimonadota bacterium | reverse complement strand
AGAAAGTATTGCTGCGCGAGTCGCTGCTGCGCGCGAGCGCTCTCGCGCTGGCGCTGCAGTCCGCGCAGCTCCGGGCGGTACCGCATTGCGAGCTTCTCGAGTCTGTCGAGATCCGCGGGAACGTTCGGCACTCCGAGCGTATCCGCAGGCTCGATGGGAGCACCGAGCATGCGCCCGAGCAGCCGGTTGAGCCCCGCGCGCGCATTGGCGATTCCGCGCTCGTTGGCGATCAGATCATTCTCGGCCTGCGCGACATCGACCTGGCCCTTCACGACATCGAGCTTCGCCGCCGTTCCCGCATTGAAGCGCGCCTGCGTCTTCTTCACGAAGTCCTGGGCCAGCGATCTCGCGATGAGCAGGTCCTCGCGATGCCGCAGCGCCACGAGGAGCGAGTCGTACGCCTGCGCGGTTTGCGACGCGATGAGCTGGCGCTGCTGCACGTACAGCTCATCGAAGTTGCCGAGGTCGCTCTTCGCAGCCTGTCCGCGCAGGATGATCTTGTTGGGGAACGGAAGCGTGATGCCGACTCCCACATCCGTCTCGTTCGCGGTGTGTGGATGCGCGAAGCCGGTGGCCCCGAGCACGGCGGCCGACACGGACGGCTCCGGAAGCGCGTACCCCTGCGTCACTCGCGCGCGTGCCTGCGCGATCTGCTCGCGTGCCACGGCGAGCGTCGGATTGTGAGCCAGCGCCTCCTTGACCGCCTCGTTGCGATCGATCCGAAGCGGTGCGGCACTGTCGCGCGCCTGCGCGGCGAGCGGCCCCGATGCCAGTACGGCGATGAGCGACAATGAGCAGATGCGCGGTGCATGCAGCGCGATGCGACGATATCGTGATGTCCGAATGATCATCCCTCTCCAGGCTCGTACGACGGCGGTCGCATGCTCGAGTGCGATGACGACCGTGCATTCGGCGCCGCGAGATGGCGGCGTCGACGACGAATCAGCTCTGGATCGGGATTCAACTCGGGTGGCGCACGGCTGCGCGTGTTAAGCGCGCGAGTGCCCGGTGGTGTGCCGGAGCGGGCCGCGAGTGCGGCCGCCGATCAGAGCTCGCGCTGGATGGGAGGTGCGCGAGGAGATGCTGCCGAGAATCGGTCGAGCGAGATCGACGGAAGCTCGACGCTCGCGACGACACCAACTGGATGCTCGGCGGGAAGCGGTAGACGAACCGCCATCTCGGTGCGACCGATGAGCTGTCGCGCGACACACACGGCGCAATTCGACTCATCGTGCGCATAATGCGTGGTCGTTCCGTAGCCTTCCACGTGCGCGGGCGCACTTCGTCCCTCGTTCGCATCGGCGAACGGCACCACGGCCACGATGTCGAATTGCGCGAGCGCGAACATCGCGAGCGCGATCCAGAACCAGCGTGGACGGTGTGTCTTCGGGTGGGTACGGGCAGCCATTGCTGGAAAGCTGATCAGGAGCACCGAGGCTGTCGAGACAAACGGGAGTTAACCGCCTGAAAGTGGGGGTTAACGTCTCACTGAAATGCAATTCAGCGAGCTCGGGCACGCGATTTCAGCCTTTGGCCGGCCCGTTTCGACCACTCATACTGTTCGAATGATGCTTCGTTCCATCGATGCACGTCATGGAGCGGCCTCCAGCGGGCGCGCGCGGTATATGATCGCGAGCCACGCGATTCCCGAAACGATCATCAGCACGCACAGAAGCTGACCGGCGCTGAACGGCCCGAGGACGAGCCCGAGCTGCGCGTCGGGCTGACGAGTGAACTCGAGACCGAATCGCAGCGCACCGTATCCGACGAGAAAGGCGGCCGAGAGCAGCCCTGGCCGATACCAGCCGTTCTTTCTGGCGTGCCGGTCGAGGCTCCAGAGCATCAACGAGAGCAGCACTCCCTCGCACAACGCTTCGTAAAGCTGCGATGGATGCCGCGGCTGGTGGAGTGGATCGTTCGGGAAAATCATAGCCCAGGGCACACTCGTCAGGCGGCCGTAGAGCTCACCATTGATGAAGTTCCCGAGTCGTCCGAACGCGAGGCCCGGAGTGCCGGCGAGCGCCAGCGTGTCGGTGATCGCGAGGGTCGGAATGTGATGCCGCCTCGCGAACAGGACGCACGCGAGCGTCATTCCAATGACTGCGCCATGAAATGACAGCCCTCCGTGCCAGATCTCGAGAAACTCCACTGGATTGGAGAGGTAGTGTCCCGGCTGGTACACCAAAGCGTAGATCACGCGCGCGCCCACGAGCATGCCGACAATCAGGTATCCCACGAGGGAATCCAGCTGAGGCGTGGTCATCGGGACGAGCCCGCGCTCGATGCGGCGACGTGCGAGGTACACACCCAGCGCGTATCCGAGGAAGTACATGATGCCGTACCAGCGCACGGCGATCGGCCCAATACTGAATGCGATCGGCGAGAGCTGCGGAAATGGGATGGTCATCTCACTTTCTACCCGCGAACGCTCCCCGCGATGCAGGGAGCTGCGCCGCGATCACAGCCGAAACAGCTGCTCGCGAAGCACGCGCGCTCGAATACGACTCACGTTGATCGACTGGCCATTCACCAGCAGCACCGAGTACGTCCCTCCGGGCATGGGACTGACCCGCTTGATCGCATCGACGTTGGCGAGCGAGCCACGAGAGAGCCGCACGAACTGCGAGGGATCGAGACGCGGCTCGAGATCCTTGAGACGATACGAGATGCTGTGCCGCTCGCCGGTGAGCAGCGTGAGATTGAGGAGCTCGCCGTCGGCGACGATTGAACAGACGCTCGCAACCGTCACGAGGATGATCTCGTCGCGCTTTCGAATCGGAATGCGTCGAAGAAATCCCTTTGGCACTGACGCATCCAGCGTGACAGCGGCGAGCCTGAGCCTCCGTGCCTCATCGGCGCGGAAATCCGCACGCTCGAGTCGCTCGTGCGCGCGCATGAGTGTGGCGCGAAGGCGCATCGGCTCTACGGGCTTGAGCAGATAGTCGATCGCCGACAGCTCGAACGCGCGCACCGCGTACTCCTCGTACGCCGTGACGAACGCAACGAGCGGAAGGTGGCTCTTCTTCACCAGCCTGACCACGCCGAGTCCGTCGAGCTCGGGCATCTGAAGATCGAGAAAGGCCAGATCGGGACGTAGCTGCTCGATCAACTCGACGGCCTCGGTGCCCGATGACGCTTCACCGAGCAGCTCGACATCCGGACACTTCCGCAACATGTCGCCAAGGAAGCGGCGTGCAGGCCGTTCGTCGTCGGCAATGATGACCCGGAGAATGGTGGCAGTCATGCGAGAGAAGGTCGGTGAGTGTCTCCGCGCGCGCGACGAGTCTTCCACGAGCGGTCGTTGTCGGCACATGAGCTGTCGGCGACGGCCGTCGAATGAAGCAACGCGCAGCCCGCCCTGGGCATCGCGGAGGTATGCTCCACCAGCCGGCCTCCGCCTCCGTTCATGGACCCATTCGAACCACTCGTTGCCCGTCCTCGCCAGCTCGCGAAAAAGTGCTGTGACGTGCTCCGCATGAAGGTGAACTTCGACGCTCCTCATTACGGAGCACGCGAATGTACGGTTCTCGGGTCGGTGGTCGTCTGCGAAGTTGCCTCCTGCTTCTCGGGTTGACGGTGGGCGTCGTCGCACCACGCCAGGCACACGCCACGCCCCCCGCCGGTGGTGACATTGCGGGCGCGATTCGAGATCCGACGACCGGGACGCCGCTTCCCAATGCGGAGGTTGGCGTGAAGCAGAGCGGCCGGATCGTCGCCAACGCCGAAGCCGACCAGTTCGGGCGCTTCATCGTGCACGGAGTTCCAGCGGGAAGATACGTCGTCGAGGTCCGCCTCATCGGCTACAAGCCCGACAGCCAGACGGTGTCGGTTGTCGAGGGCTCGCGCACCAGCGTGACCTTTCAGCTGCTTGCCGCGCCGACACAGCTGCAGGAGCTGACGATCACCGCGCAGGCCCCCATCGCGGTCGACACGCGCAGCGGCAATCAGGTCTACAAGCAGAACGACTATCACGGCGCGCCCTCGAATACGACGTCGCAGATCCTGCAGCAGAGCATCGCGGGTGCAGCGCGCGCGCCAACGGGCGAAGTGCACATTCGCGGGCAGCACGCCGAGTACCAGTACTACGTGGACGGCGTACCGGTGCCATCGGGAATCTCGGGGAGCCTCAACGAGCTCTTTGACCCGTCAGTCGTCGATCGCATCGAGTTCCAGACCGGCGGCTGGGACGCGGAGTTCGGAAACAAGAACGCCGCCGTGGTCGATGTGCGCACGCGCATCCCCACCGGAGGTTTTCACATGAACCTCGACGGCTACGGCGGCTCGTACAATACGAACGGACAAGGGCTCAACCTGAGTGACAACATCGGGAAGTGGGGCTTCTTCCTCTCGGGCTCACGCCAGGAGACGGGGATGCGCCGCGATCCCGTGATGTTCGACACCACGACCTTCAAGCCACTCAACTTTCACAACAGCGGCCAGGACTACTTCAGCTTCGGCAAGCTCCAGTTCACGCCGTCGGACCGCGATGTGCTCGCTCTGGAAGGCAATTGGTCGCGCACGCGCTTCCTCGTTCCGTTCGACTCGACGCAGGGCTTGACCGATGACCGTCAGACCGACGTCAACAGCTTCGCGAACCTTGGATGGCGCCACCGCTTCGGCGATCTCGATTCCACGAGCGCAGCGAGCGGGGAGCTGTTCACGAGCTTCTACTATCGCCACGGAAGTCTCGCGTACGTGCCCGGTGCCTCCGATGATCCAGGCTTCTTCTTCTTTCCAGACACGCTCACACCGTACAACATCAACGAGCAACGCAACTTCAACACGTACGGAACGAAGATCGACCTGGAGTGGCGCGCGAGCCATGCGCTCGAGTTCAAGACCGGCGTCCAGGCCTCCGTCACGACGGGGCGCGAGGACTTCAATTCCACGGATGTCAACGGCGCCGCGGGCCCCGGGTCCAATTCGAATCTGAAGGGACACGATATCGGCGTCTACGTGCAGGACGCGTACACGCCTTTCGAGTGGCTCGAGCTCCGCACCGGATTGCGCTACGACACGCACGTCGCACCGTTCGCTGGGAACCAGCATCAGATCAGCCCGCGCGTGAAGCTGAGCTTCTTCCCGGATCTCTCCAATACGATCTATCTCTACTACGGACGACAGTTCATCCCGACGAACATCGAGGATCTGCGAGCGATCACGACAGTTTCCGAAGGCGACACCACTTCGTCTTCGCCGACGCTCCCCGAACGTGACGACTTCTATGAGGTCGGCTACGTCCATCGCTTTCCCGCGGGGATCGTGTGGAAGCTCGATGGTTACCTGAAGAACAGCAGCCCGGGCATCGACGACAACACGATCGCAGGCACGGCGATCCTCACGTCCGTGAATCTCAGTCAGGTTCGGATTCGAGGGATCGAGACCGTAGTGGAAGTGCGACCCGGCGGCCCCATCTCGGGATATCTGAACTTCGCGATCAATCATGCATATGGTCGCGGGCCAGTGACGGGCGGGTTCTTCCCGACGGACATTGCCAACGTTCCGGGCGGCTGGTTCGACCTCGACCACGACCAGCGCGTCTCCTCTGTCGCCTCGGTGGTGTACTCGAAGAGCCGATTTTTCGCCAGCGCGACCGGGATCTATGGATCGGGGCTCACCAACGGAGCGGATATCACGGCGCCGATCGGTACGGGGCTGTTCGACTTCAACAGCGACATTCACGTCAAACCCAGCTTCATCGCCAACGGCGCGCTCGGCTACAGTCTGCTGTTCGGCAACACCGTGGTGCGTCCGCAGCTCTTCGTCGACAACATCTTCGACAAACAATATCTGCTCAAGGGCGCGTTCTTCAGCGGCGCGTCCGTCGGACGGCCGCGCACGGTGGAATTCCGCGTCGACGTGGGAATCTAGATTTCAGACGGCTGCACCCGACCGCTGGGCCGAGCCCGGCGGTTGGCGGCGCATCCTTGACGTTCGTCCACCAAGTACGAACACTTCGGGCCAGATGCGCGCGTGCTGACGTTGGCAATCGGCTCGACGGATGACGCGCGCCTCGCACTCTCGAGCCCGAGGAAAGCAGGATGCGTCTGGGAATCATCGGAGCGGGGCATGTCGGCGGCACACTGGGCCGGCTGTTCGAGGCACAAGGTCATGATGTGCGCTTCGGCGTGCGCGATCCGAATGCGCAGGCGGCTGGCGGCCTTCCGCGAAATCGTTCGGGTTCCGTAGCAGAGGTCGCGGCCTTCGGCGACGTGATCATTCTCGCGATTCCATGGAACGCCGCGAAGGATGCGATTGCGGCCGCCGGCTCTCTCGCGGGAAAGACGGTGATCGACTGCATCAACCCGGTGCTCCCCGACCTGTCGGGACTCGCCCTCGGCACCACGACCTCGGCCGCCGAGGAGATCGCCAGGCTCATCCCCGAAGCGAAAGTGGTGAAGTGCTTCAACACCCTCGGCCACACGAACCTCGCAAATCCGATGTTCGGCGATCAGAAGGCTTCGATGCTCTTCGCTGGCGATGACGCCGGAGCAAAGCTCATCGTCTCGGAGCTCGGCAATCAGCTCGGCTTCGACATGGTGGATGCGGGTCCGCTCACACAGGCGCGCTGGCTCGAGGCGATGGGGATACTCTGGATCACCATGGCGTTGAAGTACGGCGGGAGTCAGCGCTCGGCGTTCAAGCTGCTGAGATAGAGATCTTTCGCGGGCACGACCGCGCTACGGCGTGCGCCTCGGCGCGGCGCTCGGGAATGCACCCTGCGCGCGCACGCCCAACGCCGCCGAGGGAGTGGCGCCCTGGGCGATGTCTCGCTCGACTCCCTGCTGAAATCGCAGCAGCTCGGCATCAGGGGCACCAGCGCCGGTGAGCGCTGAGATCACCGTCGTCGCCGTATCGCCTGGCACGCCGCGCGCGATCAGATCCGAGAGCACTGCCAGCGCGACGGTGAGCGACCCATGCGTACGCGATGCCCGCATCCGCGAGAGCGCCGCCGGCGCGATCCCCGCGTGGAGCGCGCTCGCCCCTGCAATCACCTCGGCGTCGGTGGACGAAGGGCCGAGCGCGGAGTGCGCGTCGCCGAGCTCGCGGGCGAGCATGCGCACGGCCGTGAGGATGCGAGCTCCATCGGCACCCT
>JAQBQC010000548.1 GCA_028287205.1 Gemmatimonadota bacterium | reverse complement strand
CGGCGCGAACGGACCTGCTGTCATCGGCGGAAGCTATGCCGCCCAGTGGGTGAAGCGCGACGGACGGTGGCTCATTCGCGGCGAGGTATTCGTCGCGCTCACATGCGCGGGGCGAGGCTGTGCGTATACTGCGGTTCCATAGTTTTTTCCACACGAAGAAAGGCAGTTAGAAAGTGGACACTCCCGAATCCCGACTTCGTCGCGTCGTTGGCAACGCGAAGCCTCGGCTCGAAGCCATTGCCGACGCCGATGCGGCGATTCCGCGGGCTCCCGGTAAATGGTCTCGCAAGGAAATCGTCGGGCATCTCATCGACTCGGCATCGAACAACCATCAACGCTTCGTGCGTGCGCAAGTCACCGACGAGCTGATTTGCCCGACGTACGACCAGGATGCGTGGGTGCGCTCGCAGCGCTACCGAGATGCCCCGTGGAACGAGCTGGTCTCGCTCTTGGCGCTGCTCAACCTGCAGCTCGCACGTGTGATGGAAGCGAGTCCTCCCGAGATCCGGACGCTGCCCCGAGCGCGTCACAACCTGGACCGGGTCGCGTTTCATGCGATTCCGGCGAACGAGCCGGCGACGCTCGAGTATTTCATGGGGGACTACGTGGTGCATCTCGAGCATCATCTGGCGCAGATCTTTGAAGCGATCCGCGCGCACGATGGCAGGTGAGTGGAGCGTCGCATCCAAATGAAGCTCGAGGATCTACCTCAGTTCGCGGTCGACGAGATACGTCCGAACGATGAAGAAGGGAGCACACTCATTATTGGGCACTTTTCGCATCTGCGCGGAGTTCGCGGGGCACGAGGCTATCTGTATCGATCCAGTGGACCGTCAATTGTGGGAGATCTTCAAGGGATGCCGTCCATGAGTGCGGCGCCTGTTGGCTTTCTCACACACGAGGCGGAGTACGCGCCTGAGCTGAAGGCGGGCGTGTGTTACCCATGGCTGGACGGCCAGTGGAAGCCGTATCACGTGAAGATGATCCTCGCGCCCACGGAGCGCTGGCAGCGCCGCGATTTTTCGGCGTCACCCGTGCGCTACTTCGTACTCGGCGGAGTGACGGGCTGGCAGCCGGCAAACGCCGAGCTACCTCGCGGTGCCACGGACCTCGGCGTCCGACCGGGCGACTGGAATCACGAGCGCTGCGAACTGTGCCCCGAGCAGCTCGAGGCATCACGCTCGTCGGAGGGCTTCATTGATCCCGACGGCCGCTGGATCTGTGCGCACTGCTACGACAACTACGCCGTGCGAAGCGACATCTCGTTCGCAGTCGGGGACGATGCCACTCCACGGCAGCAGAAGCCGTAAGCCGGCATCGCGAGAGAGGCGACCGCATTCACGCACTGTCGAACGCGGTCGCTCTCCTCGTCCTTACAGCTGTTGCGCGATCAGGCTGCGACCTTGGCGGTCATGGCCCCGGCCATTTTCGCCGACACGAATCCGAAGAGCGCGCCCAGGATCATCGAGATCACGACGATTACGAGCGCGTTCGCGAGGCTCGCCGACATCAGCTTGTCCTTCGTCAGCATCTCCGGCGTCTGCAGCAGATACGCGAAGACCGCGGCGTATCCATACACGCTGGCCGGAATGGTCGAGAGCGCGGGCACCTTTGCCGCGAGAACCAACAGTAGCACGGTGATGCCGACGACGATCCCCGCCCATACCGGCAGCGTGAGTGTGTCGGCGAGCGGAAAGGAGAGAATGACGACGGCCGCCACCCATGCGCAGAACGCGCCGAACGTGTTGCAGACGATCGTGTTCGTCAGTGCGGCGGTGGTGCCGCCCGTGTGAAAGAAGCACGCCCACGCAATAAAGCCTGCCCAGATGAGCAGGCCCAGTTTGAGATACAGAATCGTTGCAACCCCACCGAGGACCCCAATGCTCACCGCGAGTGCCACGAGTGACGACATTGTGAAGCTCCTTCATGTGAGAGCCGATTACGATGCGCGCCGACTCCCAGGCTCGTGAGAGGAGTGGCGGAGCAGCTCGATCTGACTCATAGCAAGGCAGATGTAGCGCGACCGGACTCGCGTGTCAACGTAGGGCCCGCTCACCGGGAACATCAGGCTTCTTCGTTCAGTGACAGCGGGAGTTGCCCGAAAAGCTCACGACGCGTCCTTCCGCTGGTGGCCGTCGTCGTCACGAAAGTCGGGCGAACGGCCGGGCACGTTGATCCTGTGGTGCACCGGATACCGTGCCGGACGCCGTTTCTCGTACCGTTCTTCTCCGACGCTTGGAGGAATCGCAGATGCTGAGGAAATTCGCGGTCTTGACGCTCGCGCTGGTGCTCGTTGCGGGCGCAAGTACCGTCGTGCAGGCACAGCACGGCGGCAACTGGGTGCTGCTCGGCGAGCGCCGCATCGATGGACGAGTCGACACCGACAGGATCGATGTCGGGAGGGACAACGGCAGGTTCAGGGCGATTCAATTCCGAGTGAGCGGCGGAGCGGTGATGTTCAACCGGATTCGCGTGAAATACCTGCACGGTGCGGCGCAGGAATTCTCGGTGCGCAGCGAGATTCAGGACGGCGGCAAGACGCGGCCTATCGGCCTGCCTGGCGAGCGCCGTGTGATCGAGAGCGTATCGATGTGGTACAGCAAGCGAAACTGGCGCACGCGGCCCACGGTACGGGTGTACGGCATTCGCTAGCTCCGCGCTTCGCACACCACGACATGCGAATCGACCACGAATCCCGCGTCGCTGCAGCGATGCGGGATTCATGCATCTGGAGTGGGGGATCGCTCGGAAGTGATCCTTGCCGAGTGCGATCACCGCGAGCATCATCGGTGCGCGAAAACTTCCCAGCGCTCGACCATTGGTGCGAGCGTGCCCAGGTAAGGAGAATTCATGAGCAGGATCTCGGTCAAAGGCGTGATCATCGGCGGCATCGTCGACATCGTCGCGACGAACATCGTCACGATTCCGCTCGTCATGGTCGTGGCGATGCAGGTCAACATTGCGGAAATTCCAAAGGCGGAGCAGACGCAGCTGATAATGTCGACGATGCGAAACTCGCCGTCGTTCTTCGCCGCAGGGGTCATCCTCGGCTCGCTTTGCAGTGTCCTCGGCGGCTACGTCGCGGCACGAATCGCGAAATCCGATGCGCTGCTCAACGCCGCGCTCTCCTCGTGGCTGTGTGTGGGGTTCGGTGTGTACTCGATGTTCGGAAAGACCAACTTTCTTTCGCCGGCGCAGCACGTGATGTATCTGGTCGCCAGCCCCGCCCTCGCCGCAGTCGGCGGTGCACTCTGGCAGCGCTACGGAGGAAAGGCCGAGCTGCCGAGCGCATCCGCACCGCTATCCGCTGCGTGAGCCTTTCGCATTCGCGGTGAGGATACCGTGCTCGGCGGTCGGATCGCCATCCGCGTGAGTCGCAATATGCCGATGAAGCCGTGAACGTCGACATCATCGCGGTGCCGTACGACTCCGGGCTCCGGGCGACGCGAATGGGACGCGGCCCCGATCATCTGCTCGCGCTGGGCATCGCCGAGCAGCTGCAGGCGCTCGGCAACGAGGTTCACGTTCGGCATGTCGAGCCTCCGGCGGATGTCTTCCCGTCCGAGATTCGGATGGCGCTCGAGCTGCAGCGCGCAGTTGCACTTGCCGTGACGGACGCAGCGCAACGAGGTGTCTTTCCCCTCGTGCTCTCGGGCAATTGCAACATCGCGGTCGGTATCCTGGCGGCGATTCGCGCCGTGCGAGGGAGATCGCCAGCCGTGTGCTGGTTCGACGCGCATGCGGATTTCAACACTCCCGAGTCGACGATTGGCGGCTTTCTCGATGGAATGGCGGTCTCGATGCTCACGGGTCATTGTTGGCGCGGGCTGACGGCGCAGGTGCCGGGATTCGAGGCGGTTCCGGAGGCGCAAGTTCTCATGCTCGGAGCGCGTGACATCGATCCGCTCGAGCGAGAGCTGCTCGAGAGGTCCTCCATTCGCATCGCCGCACGGCCCGCACAGCCGGGCGCCGAAGTCGACGCCATCATCGCCGCCGCGGGTGCGCCGGATCTCTATCTTCATCTCGACCTGGATGCGCTCGATGTGAGCGAGGGCAGAGCGAATGGGTACGCGGTTACGGGCGGGCTCTCGCGCTCCGATCTTTTCGCCGCGATCGATGCCATTGGCTCGCGGGGAGCGATTCGTGCCGTCGCGATCACCGCATACGATCCGGAATGCGACAGGGGTGGCGGAATCGGTCGGATTGCGATCGAGGCCGCATCTCGAATCGTCGCGGCAACCCACGCACGCAACTGATCGTCGTGCGCGTGCTTTAGCGAACGCTCCGCCGCCTCAGCGTCGCGCGTGCGGCCGAGTGCGCTTCCGCGCCGCTTCCTGCCACTGATTTCGCCGGCTGTCGATTCCGGCGTCCCTCGTTCGACGTATGGATAGAACCGCGAATGCGCAGCCCACATCACGGGGTGCATCTGTTCAAACTCGAAAGTTCTGGAGAGCCGACCATGCGATTCATGATGATGATCAAGGCGGACAAGAACTCCGAAGCGGGCGTAATGCCCAGCGAGGAGCTTCTCGTCGCGATGGGGAAGTACAACGAGGAGCTCATCAAGGCCGGCGTTATGCTCGCCGGTGAAGGGCTGCAACCAAGCTCGAAGGGCGCGCGCGTTCGGTTTGCCGGCGGCAAGACGACCGTGATCGATGGCCCGTTCGCCGAAACGAAGGAGCTCGTCGCCGGATTCTGGATCATCCAGGTGAAGTCGAAGGCAGAGGCAATCGAGTGGGCGAAGCGCGTGCCTTTCGACCCCCAGGGCCCATCGGCGATGACGGGCGGCGTTGGCGAGATCGAGCTGCGGCAGGTGTTCGAGGCTGCCGACTTCTCACCCGATCTGTATCCCTCCGAGGAGGCGCAGCAGGTGATGAAGGCCGAAGAGGAATTCCGCAAGCGCGCCAACAGCTAGGAATCAGCTCGATCGTTCGTCGAATGCATCAATTGCCGTTCGTCGTCTTTGTGAAGGCCGTACACGCCCATGCAACGCCCGGGCATTCATGATGAGCCATCAGGATAACCAATGATCTCACACATTCACGCCACCACAGTCGTCGTATCCGACCAGGACAAGGGCATTCAGTTCTACCGCGATGTCCTCGGCTGGGAGTTGACCGATGACGTGCCGATGGGACCAAACATGCGCTGGGTTACGGTTGCCCCAACCGGAGCCCAAACGAGGATCGCGCTGTCGCTGCCAAGCTGGTACACCACAAAGCCATCACTCGAGATGGGTATCAACACCGGGATCGCATTCTCGACACCCGACATGAAGTCCACATTCGCGGAGCTCACGAAGCGCGGGGTGAAGTTCAAGGGTGAGCCCGAGATGATGCCGTGGGGGAAGCTCGGGGTGTGGTTTTTCGATCCCGACAACAACGAGTTTTTCATGGCCGAAACGTGATCGGTGGGGAGACTGATCTCATGAGCCCGTGCCCGACGCGTTCGCACGGCTAGGTGATCCGCTGTTCAGCCACATCCTCTTTCCCGTCTACATCGGGGCGCTTCTCTGGGTTGGACTCTACTTGCGCGATCCTCGACTTCGCGCGCTCCCTTCCTGAGAGCTCTCCACAGGATCGCGATCGCGACATGAGATATCCGTGCCTGATCTATCTGGACGACCGGGAGATGGTGGATCTGTCACACGCCGAGATGAACGATTTCAGCGTGCGGCATGCGCCGCGATTCCCGAGCGCTCCACACGCGACGATCGGGTGGCCCATGCGCGAGCTCGTGGTCGACGAGGGACCGGGCTAGGCACGAGTCACGGGCTTGCACTGGCGTTGAACGCTCGCCTGATTGCAGCCCATGACGGTCACGGACGCGCACCGCGCAATCGATGCGGTTTGGAGAATCGAGTCAGCGAGGCTCATCGCCGGCCTCGCGCGCATCGTCGGCGACATTGGACAGGCCGAGGACCTGGCGCAGGACGCGCTGGTGATCGCGCTCGAGAAATGGCCGGAGACGGGCGTGCCCGATAATCCGGGTGCGTGGCTCATGGCCACTGCCAAGCATCGCGCGATCGACCTGCTCCGCCGCCAGAAGCTTCTCGAGCGCAAGCACGAGCAGCTCGGCCACGAACTCGACTCGTATCAGGAGTCGGCCGTTCCCGATCTCGATGCCGCGATCGATGACGACATCGGCGACGATCTCCTTCGCCTCGTGTTCACGGCGTGTCACCCCGTGCTATCCACCGAAGCCCAGGTCGCGCTGACCCTGCGGCTGCTCGGCGGGCTCACGACGGACGAGATCGCGCGCGCCTTCCTCGTGCCCGAGCCCACGATCGCGCAGCGTATCGTGCGCGCGAAGCGAACGCTCGCCGATGCGAAGGTGCCGTTCGAGGTTCCGCGCGGGGCCGAGCTCGCGACGCGACTCTCGTCCGTGCTCGGCGTCATCTATCTCATCTTCAACGAAGGCTATTCGGCCACCGCGGGCGACGACTGGATGCGTCCCGCGCTGTGCGAGGACGCGCTTCGACTCGGGCGCATCGTCGCGGAGCTCTCGCCAGGCGAGTCCGAGGTGCACGGGCTCGTCGCGCTCATGGAGATTCAGGCGTCGCGCGTGCGCGCACGGGTGGGCCCAAAGGGCGAGCCCGTGCTCCTGCTCGACCAGGACCGCGCGCGATGGGACTACGTGCTCATTCGCCGCGGGCTCGATGCACTTGCCCGCGCCGAGGCGCTCGGCGGCGCGGCGGGTCCGTACGCGATGCAGGCAGCGATCGCCGCCTGCCACGCGCGCGCGAGGAGCGGCGACGAGACCGACTGGGCTCGCATCGCCTCACTGTACGACACTCTCGCGCGGCTCACGCCGTCGCCGGTGGTCGAGCACAATCGCGCGGTGGCTGTCTCGTTCGCGCGCGGCCCCGCGGCGGGGCTCGAGCTGGTCGATGCGCTGACATCGGAGCCGTCGCTCAAGCGATACCACCTGCTGCCCAGTGTGCGGGGGGATCTGCTCGCGAAGCTCGGACGCGCGGACGAGGCGCGCGCTGAGCTCGAGCGCGCGGCGTCGCTCACCCGAAATGCGCGGGAACGAGAGCTCCTGCTCGCTCGCGCCGCGGCGCTCGCCAGCCCGTAACCCGTGTACGGCGGCGCTCACTGGACATCGCGTGCGCCGCGACGCAACATGAACGTCTACCCCAACCCGAGCCCCTTCCATGCGCATACGCCTTCTCGCGATGACTACGGCCATCGCCGCACTCCCCCATCTCGCTGCGGCGCAGGGAGCGCCCGTCTCGCAGGCCTTCCGCGAAGAGGCATCGTCCGCGTCGAAGAATCTCATCGCCGCTGCGACTGAAATGCCGGCGGAGAAGTATTCGTACAAGCCGACGCCGGCGCAGATGAGCTTCGGCGACATCGTCGCGCATCTCATTGAGGGCAATGACTATCTGTGCGGAGTTATCGCCGGCGCGAAGGCACCCGCGCGCGCCAAGGTGACCGGCGCAAGCAGCAAGGACGCGCTGGTCGGAGAGCTCAAGGATTCGTTCGCGTTCTGCGATCAGGCGTTCGCGAAGATCGATGATTCCAAGATCGGCGAGCAGCTGCCGTTCTTCGGCGGAAAGACTCGGTCGCGCGCCAACATCATGTTCGTGACCGTCGGCGACTGGGCGGATCATTACAGCCAAAGTGCGATCTATCTTCGACTCAACGGCCTGCTGCCGCCGACGGCGAAGAAAGAGGGATAGCGCTTCGCGACACCGATATGGAAACGGAACGGCCGCCGGGATCGATCTCCGGCGGCCGTTCTTCGTGTCCGATTCCGGGACAGTCGAATTGCAGAACCGTTTTCTGACATTTCGCGAAACTGGCAACGTGTGCTCGCCGTACTGACCTGTGGAAGCCGGGTGCCGTCCCCGGATCGAAGACTGTTCGCCGAAACGACTCAGGAATTTCCCGGTCGAATCAAACCATTCGTCTCCCAGCGATGTCGAATGGGTGATATCCACTCCAACCCTCCTCCCGAGCGCGCATGTCGCTGAGCTTCGCTCTCCTCGCACTTCTCCAGGTCGTGACGCCACCAACACCGACCGATGCGCAAACGTCCCCACCTACCGCGAATGGGTCAAGGCCGGCACCCGCAACCGCGAGTGCGAGCATCGCGACCGCTGCTCGCGCTGCGAAGAAGCCGGTGATCGATGGTCGCGACGACGATGAGGTGTGGCGCGAGGCGCAGCCGATCACGGGGTTCCGTCAGTTCAGCCCTGTTGCAAATGGCGACGTGCGATTCCGAACGGAGGGAAAGGTCGCGTACGATGATCAGAACTTCTACGTCTTCGTTCGCATGTTCGATCCGCATCCCGACAGCATCCTCCAGCTGCTCGGACGCCGCGATGTGCGCGTGGCCACTGACCAGATCAAGATCATCATTGATTCCTATCACGACAGACGCACGGGCTACGAGTTCGCGGTCAACCCTGCGGGCGTGCTGCGTGACTACGCCGTATACAGCGACATCAACGAGGATCCCTCGTGGGATGGCGTCTGGGAGGCGCGCACCACGGTCGACTCACTCGGATGGACCGCTGAATTTCGCATTCCGCTCTCGCAGCTGCGATACGCCGATTCGAAGACGCACTCGTTCGGGTTCGGAATCTGGCGCGACATCGATCGCTACAAGGAGCGCGACAGCTGGCCCGAGTATCGGCAGACTGACGCACGGTTCATGTCGCAGCTCGGAACGGTCGAGAAGATCGATGGAATCCCGTCGCCACACCGACTCGAGCTCGCGCCCTACGTCGTCGCCAAGAACGTGTCCGAGGATCCGTTCTCGGGAAACGCCCGCAATCAGAAGTTCTCCGCGGGTGCGAACATCAAGTACGGGCTGACGTCGAATCTCACGCTCGACGCCACCGTCAATCCCGATTTCGGACAGGTCGAGTCGGATCCTTCCGTGCTGAACCTGTCCGCGTTCGAGACGTTCTTCGCCGAGCAACGGCCCTTCTTTCTCGAGGGAACAGGGATCTACAGCTTCCAGTTGAACTGCAATATCGTCAACTGCAACAACGAAGGGCTCTTCTACTCGCGGCGCATCGGCCGCTCGCCGCAGCTCGGCTACCTCTATGGTGATGCGAGCTCGCCAACATCCACCACGATTCTGGGCGCCACGAAGCTCACGGGCCGGCTCTCGAGTGGGACGTCGATCGGTGTGCTCGATGCGGTCACGCAGCGTGCCGATGGTCCGCTCGGCCAGACACTCGAGCCAACCACAAACTATGCGGTTGTGCGCGGGCAGCAGGACCTGCGCGGGGGCGAAAGTGGCATCGGCATCATCCTCACGGGCGTCAACCGGAAGAACGACGACTGGACGAGCGCTGCGCTCAATCGAAATGCGTACGTAGCGGCCACCGATTTCCGGCATCGTTTCGCCGAGCGTCGATTCGAGATCACCGGCTCGATCGATGCGAGCCGAGTCAGCGGATCACCCGCGTCGATTCTCGCGACGCAGACCGACGCGGTGCACTACTTCCAGCAGCCCGATGGCTCGCTGCACCTGGATCCAACACTCACGTCGCTCAGCGGCGACGCCGAACAGATCACGTTCGGCAAGGTTGGCGGCGGAGTCACACGCTTCCAGACGTCGTACAATCGGATGTCGCCGGGTTTCGAAGCGAACGATCTCGGATTTTTGCAGCGCGCCGATCTGCAGAACTGGAGCAACTGGTTCTCGTTGAACTTCACGAGTCCGGCCATGTTCTTCAATTCTGCATTTCTGAACTTCAACGAGTGGAATTACTGGAACAATGCCGGGCTGCTGCTCGACCGTGCGGTGAACACGAACTGGCACTTCATTTTGCGCAATAACTTCGAGATCGACCTGGGAGGCACCGCGTCCCAGCTGCCCGGCACCTTCAGCGATCGTGCCTCACGCGGAGGACCAGCGGTTCGCCACTCGCCGTTCGTCAACGGATTCCTGAATCTGGTCGGCGACAATCGAAAGCAGGTGATCCCGGGAATTCAATTCAACGCCGGTCGGAGCGACTATGGCCGCGGCGGGTTTTACGAGATCACTCCGAACGTCGATCTCCGCGTGTCGAGCCAGTTCCACATGAACCTCGGCCTCGACTACAATCACAATCGCGACGACTCGCAGTGGTATGGCAACTTCACGGACTCGGTGGATGCGACGCACTACACGTTCGCGCACCTCAATCAGAAGACACTGAGCGCAACGCTGCGCATCGACTATACCGCCACGCCGAATCTGACCTTTCAGCTCTACGCGTCGCCATTCGTGACGTAGGGAACGTTCACGAACTTTCGGGTGCTTAACGATCGGCGCGCCGAAGACTAAGACAGTCGATACAAGCCCTACACGGACGCGACCGTGCTCGCCGACCAGCCAGGTGGATTCAACGTCAAGCAGTTTCGGTCGAACGCGGTCGTGCGGTGGGAGTATCGGCCGGGTTCCGCGCTCTTCCTCGTGTGGACGCAGCAGCGTCAGGGTCAGCTGCCGCTCGCGGGGGACGACTCGTTCGGCGGCGAC
>JAQBQC010000540.1 GCA_028287205.1 Gemmatimonadota bacterium | reverse complement strand
TTCGGCGGTGCGCCGAGCGTCATTGGACATCAGATCGCGCTCGATGGAGAGCTGGTGACGGTGATCGGCGTCATGCCACGCGGGTTCTTCTTCCCGACTCCCGAAATACGCGCCTGGCGCACGCTCCGGCTCGATCCGGCGAACACGATGTACAAGGTTGGATATCTGACTCTGGTCGCGCGCACGAGACCCGACGCATCCCCCGCCCTCGTCCACGGCGAAGTCCAGCGCCTCGCCAAACTGCTCGGTACCCGCTTCACATATTCGGACGCCGGAGACAAAACGAAAGGCGCGCACGCAATTCCGATTCGCACGTATCTCCTCGGCGACGTGCGGACGCCACTGCTGCTCTTGCTCGGCGCCGTGGCGTTGCTCTTTCTGATTGCGTGCGCCAATGGGGCGGCGCTGATTCTCGCGCGTACGACCGATCGCGCAGGCGAAATGGCCGTGCGCACGGCGCTCGGCGCGGGCGCGGGCCGTCTCGCGCGACAAATTCTCGCCGAGTCCCTGGTGCTCGCGCTCTGTGCCGCGATCATGGGCTCCGTCCTCGCATGTGCGGGTTTCCGTTTATTGGTCATGCGACTACCGCTCCAGAGCGGATTCGGCAGCACCGTGGCAATCGGATGGACTTCGTTCGCCACTGCATTCGCGCTGGCGCTCATCATCGCGCTCATCGTTTCGATCGTCCCGGTTCGACACTTGTTCCGCGGCGGCCGCGAGCTCGGCGTCAATCGTGAGCGCAGCGATGAAGGAGTCCGCCATGGCGTGCGGCGGGTGCACGACGCGATCATCGCGGCCCAGGTGACGCTCGCCGTTCTGCTAGTGGTCGGCGCCACGCTGTTGATTCGCACCGTCGAGCAGATCCGCGACATCGATCCCGGATTCGATGCGCGAGGCGTGACGACATATAACCTGGTGCCGCCATCCGGCATGCCAGAGGTGCCGCAGCGTCAATTCTTTCGCGACGTGCTTGCTCGTGTTACGACACTGCCGGGTGTGAAACAGGCGGGCATGACGAACCGCTTACCACTGCGGGACCTCGGATATGAACTCACGGTCATGGTCGAGGACCGTCCGGACCTCGCCGGAGCGAAACGCCCGAACAGCTTGTATCGCACCGCGACGCCCGGGTTCCTTGCGGCCATGGGGATGCGTCTTGCTGCCGGGCGCGGCATCGACTCGACCGACGCCAGCGGATCGCCCGTTGTCCTCATCAGCGAGTCATTCGCGCGGCGCATGTGGCCAGACCACAGCGCGATTGGCGAACAGATCACGGAGCACTGGGGGCCGGAACCGGTGACGCGTACGGTGGTGGGCGTCGTGCGCGAGACGCACATGACGGCCTTGACCGTCGCGTCTCCGTTCACCATGTGGATTCCACTCGAGCAGGCGCCTGTACGACAGGGTGGCGTGCTCGTCGTGCGTTCCGCCGCTCCGGCGGCGGTCGTGATGCCGCTGATCCGTCGCGAGATCGCCGCGCTGAATAGCCAAGTGGCCGTCTCGCGCGTGCAAACGATGGATGATGTGGAGTCAACCGCACTCGCCGCGCCGTTGCGGCTGCGTTTCTTCTTCAGCGCCTTCGCGGCATTAGCACTGTCGCTCGGTGCAATTGGCGTATACGGCGCCGTGTCGTATGCGGTGGCGCGGCGGCGGGCGGAGTTCGCGGTGCGAATGGCGCTCGGTGCAACACCAGGCATCGTCCTACGCGAAGTGCTGGTCGTCGGCATCACGCCGGTCGCCATCGGCGTGGGTGCAGGATCGGTCGCTGCCCTGGGTGCGAGCCGGTTGGTAAGTGGCATTGTCTATGGTGTACGGCCGACTGACCTGGTGAGCTTCTCGGTTGCTGCGCTTGCGCTGTTGATCGCAGGTGCCGCCGCTGCGTTCCTGCCAGCGCTGCGCGCGGGTCGCACAAATCCGGTGGAGGCGCTTCGCGGCGTGGTGAATTGAGTATTGGCGCCGATTCAAGATATCGCTGTCGCAGCTGAACTTTAGTGTTACGCCGCTACAGAGTCTCACGCGCAACGGAACGTCGCTCCAAGTGGGTCCAGCCCGAGTCTCCATCCGACCGCGGTCTGGTGTTGCGGTGCCGTCCCCGCTGGGCATCATCCCGCATTGCCACGAGATGCAGCCATGCAGATGAAACGTCAGGTGCTCTTCGTTCAGGGCGGCGGCGAGCGCGTTCATGATGATTGGGACAGCAAGCTTGTCGAGAGCCTGAGGGCCGCGCTCGGGCCGAACTACGAGATCCGCTATCCCCGGATGCCCAATGAAGACGATCCGAGCTACGCCACATGGAAGGCGACGCTCGAGAAGGAGTTTGCCGCCCTGGACGATGGCGCAATCCTGCTCGGTCACTCGATCGGCGGAACAATCCTGATCCACGCGCTCGCCGAGAACCCGCCGGAGCGCGCGTTTGGCGCGATTGTCCTGATCGCGGCACCTTTTGTTGGCGAGGGTGGCTGGCAGAGCGATGAATGGAAGCCCCAGCGCGAGCTCGGCAAGAAGCTTCCCGGGGGAGTGCCGATCTATCTCTACCATGGTCTCGCGGATGACATAGCACCACCGTCACACGTTGAACTGTATGCACACGCGATTCCACAGGCCCATGTTTGCCGCATGGCGGGCCGCGATCATCAGTTCAACAATGACCTGACTGGCATCGCTGCTGTGATTGAGTCGTTGCCAGCTGAGGCGTGACCGAGCGATGCCGCGTCGCTGGCTCTTGCCATACTCGTCTTGCGTGACCTGCGGTCGCGAGATGCCACCGACTTGGAGATGCACCCTCGTTCGGGCCAACACGCCGTTGCTGCAGACGAAGCCGCGCTGCATCCTGTGAGCTTCGAACTATCACGCGTGCGGCTTCGCAGCTGAACGCCAGGTTGTCAGCCAGACTGGATATCCAGGGATAAGCCCATGAGTGATGACCGCGCAACCGCGTCGCAGGCATTGCCGCCGCACGTCCAGCTGATACAGATGGGGACGGCCTCGTGGGTCTCAGCGGTCGTGTACGCCGCAGCGAAACTGGGCATCGCCGATCACTTGGCGGCCGGCCCAAGAAGCGCGGTCGAATTAGCCGATACGACACACACCCACGCGCCGTCGCTGCATCGGTTCATGCGCACGTTGGCTGGCCTCGGCATCCTCACCGAGCGAGACGCTCAGCGTTTCGGGCTCACGCGCATGGGCGAGGCGCTCAAGTCCGACGCACCTGGCTCAGCGCGAGCGACGTTGATCGCGTTTGGCGGGCCTGCGATTTGGCATAGCTGGGAGGAGATTCTGTATTCCCTGGAAACGGGGAAGACGGGTTTTGAGAAGGCCGCTGGGATGCCTCTTTTCGAATACCTGTCGCAGCATCCAGAGGAAGCGTCGTATTTCAGCGAGGCCATGGTTGGTTTCCATGGCGCTGAGCCGCCGACGGTAGCCAGGGCCTACGACTTCTCAGGTGCCAAGACCGTCGTGGACGTAGGGGGCGCGACGGGCAACATGCTGGCCGCGATCCTGTCTCACCACGCCGCGCCACGAGGTGTTCTGTTCGACCGGCCACATGTCGTGCGCGACGCTCCCGCCTTTCTCAAAGCGCGCGGCATGGATGAGCGGGTCACGATCGAGCCGGGCGATTTCTTCGAAGGAGTACCTGCTGGAGGCGACGTCTATCTGTTGTCGCACATCATCCACGATTGGAACGAAGAACAATGCCTCACCATTCTGGGCCACTGCCGTAAGGTCATCCAGCCGGATGGTCGCCTCCTGATCATCGAGACCGTCCTGCCGACCGGCGACACGCCTCATCAGGGCAAGATGCAGGACATGGTCATGCTGGTAGTGCCTGGAGGTCAGGAACGCACCGAAGCTGAATACGCCGTGCTCCTCCGCAAGGCGGGCTTCCGTCTGGGCCGCGTGGTGCCTACGGAGTCAGTCGTGAGCGTGGTGGAAGCGCTTCCTGCGTAGCGAACGCCAGGACATTGCTGATCGAGTTTCGGCGCGTCCGGAATCCTCTGAGCCGATGCACGTTGGCTCGCGGGATCGCTTGAGCAGCATCGGCGAGCACGGAGGATGTTCGATTCGTTCCTCCATCGAACAGAGAATCCCGGCGCGGAAAATGGTAAATTTCGTGTAGATGCCAAGCACTGACCTCCCGGATACCGGCCCCCTTACTTCGAAATCACAGGCCACACTGCTCGCTCGCGAAACCGAGCGACGCAGGACGTTTGCGATCATCAGCCACCCCGACGCGGGCAAGACGACGCTCACGGAGAAGCTGCTGCTCTACGGCGGCGCCATCCACCTCGCCGGTTCCGTGAAGTCGCGCCGCGCGGAGCGCCACGCGACGAGCGACTGGATGGAGCTCGAGCGGCAGCGCGGCATCTCGGTGACCTCGAGCGTGCTGCAGTTCGACTACGAGGGATTCCGGATCAATCTCCTCGACACGCCGGGCCACGAGGACTTCTCCGAGGACACGTATCGCACCTTGATGGCAGCCGACAGCGCGGTGATGTTGCTCGACAACCGCCGCGGCGTCGAGGATCGAACGCGGCAGCTGTTCGCGGTGTGCAAGCGGCGGCGGATGCCGATCTTCACCTTCGTGAACAAGTGCGATCGCGCCGGCGAGGATCCGCTCAAGCTGATCAGCGATGTCGAGGCGGATCTCGAGATCAACTGCTATCCGGTGACGTGGCCCATTTTTCGTGACGGCGCCTTCGCCGGCGTGTACGATCGCCGGCGCAAGCGCGTCGAGATGTTCGAGCGGGGGCTCGATCACGGCGCGCGCATGACGCAGGCGCAGAGCTCCGACCTGAACGAACCCGCGCTGGTCGAGCTCCTCGGCGAGGATGCGCACCACCGGCTCGTGCAGGAGATCGGGCTGCTCGACGCGGCCGGGCATCCGTTCGACCACGCGGCGCTGCTCACGGGCGACCTGTCACCGGTGTTCTTCGGCAGCGCGCTCACGAACTTCGGAGTCGAGCCCTTTCTCGAGGAGTTTCTCGATCTCGCGCCGGCGCCGTCCCCGCACGAGTCCACTGCGGGCATCGTCGAGCCGACGAATCCGGAGTTCTCGGGTTTCGTGTTCAAGATCCAGGCGAACATGGATCCGCGGCATCGCGATCGCATCGCGTTCGTGCGCGTGTGCTCCGGCCACTTCGAGGCGGGGATGCAGGTGAAGCTCGGCCGCACCGGCAAGATCGTTCGATTGCCCGCGCCGCAGCAGTTTCTCGCGCGCGAGCGCAGCGCGGTGGAAGAGGCGTGGCCGGGCGACGTGATCGGCGTCGTCGACAAGGGCACTCTGCGCATCGGCGACACGCTCTCGCCGAACGGCGATGTCGAGTATCGCGGCATTCCGCGCTTCGCGCCGGAGCACTTCGCGCGCATCATCGGCACGGATCCGATGCGACGGAAGCAGCTCGACGCCGGGCTGCGTCAGCTCACCGAAGAGGGCGCGGCTCAGGTGTTCTTCACGGAGCCCGACGGTGGTCCGAATCCCGTAATCGGCGCGGTCGGCATGCTGCAGTTCGACGTGATGCTCTTCCGTCTCGAGAACGAGTACGGCGCGCCGTGCAGAATCGAGCGCCTGCCCTATCGCTATCCGCGATGGGTGGAAGGACCCGAGGCGGCGATCGAGCGCGCGGCGCGCGGCAGCGGGCGCATGCGGCTCTACGATGCGAAGGGGATGTCGCTGCTCGTGTTCGACGAGCTATGGACGCTTCGCAGCACGCAGCAGCACGAGACCACGCTGACCTTTCACGAAGTGGCGCCGCAGTAGGCTCAGTCGATCGGGCCTTCCAGCCCGAGCGGCTGCACGTTCCGCGAGGGGCGCTCGGCTCGATGTGACTCCGTGCCGCGCAGAAACTCGTAGCAGCGCGCCGCGGCAAGCATCGCGGTAACGGGCGCAAGCCAATACACCCAGTGCGCGTCCCAGAATCCGCCAACGACCGCCGGGCCCAGTGACCGCGCCGGGTTCATCGATGCGCCCGTCAGCGGGCCGCCCATCATCGCGCAGAATCCCACCGTGAGTCCCACGGCGATGGCGGCGAATCCGTTTGCCACGCGCTCGTCGGTGGCGACTGCCATGATCACGAGCATCAACGCGAACGACAGCAGCCATTCGATCGCGAACGCGCCGCCGGCCCCGATTCCCAGCGCACGTGCAGGAAGGGTCGCCCCCAGCTGCCCGACGACACCGAGTACCGCTCGCGAAACGGCGGATGCCGCGATGGCGCCGAGACATTGCGCGAGGATGTAGGGAATCACGTCGCGCGAGGGAAATCGCCGAACGGACCAGAACCCGATCGTCACCGCAGGGTTGATGTGCGCACCGGAGATGTGACCGAGCGCGAAGATCATCGCGATGACGACGAACGCGAAGGCGAGTGAGACGCCTGCGTGCGACACGCCACCATTGGTCGCAGCATTCACCATCGCGGCGCCTGGACCGATGAGCACGAGAAAGAAACTACCGATCGACTCGGCGAGCAGACGCCGAACGTCCGTCAACCGGCTTCTCCGTCCTCTTCGCTCGCTGCGGGCGCGAGCTTGCCGCCGGCCGCGAGATAGTCCGCGAATTCGTTGGGAAGATCGCTCGCACGAATCGCCCGCACTGCCGCATCGAGATCGTATTCGACGCGAACGACTTCCACGCTCACGTTCGCCTTGTCGACATCGAGAATCACGTAGCCAGGCCGCCAATCACCATCCTTTGGTCGGCCCACGCTGCCCGTATTCACGAAATGGATTCCGTCGAGGACGCGATGCCACGGCAGGTGCGTGTGACCAAAGCACAGCACATCGCCGGCCGTCGCACCCGCGATCGCTGCCATCCGCGACAGCAACGTGTCCGGGCGATCTTCCGTGAGGTAGAGCGTGTTGAGCGTGGGTGCGCCGTGAACCAGAATCACCGTGGGCCCCGACACGTGCCCGCCGAGCGCCCGCAGATCGATGCGGAACGGCAGCGATGCGAGCACGTGCTTCACGCTTGCGGACACGTGCTCCTTCGTCCACTCGAAAGACAGGTGCGCGAGCTCGGCCTGCTTCGGATCTTCGTACTTGCAGCCGCAGTGCTTGTAGTCGAGACCAACCGTGGAATCGTAGTTGCCGGCGATTCCGGAGATTCCGGCGGCGATTATCCTCTCCACCGTCTCGTTCGGCCACGGCGAGTAGCCAACGAGATCGCCCAGGTGGTACGTGACTGCGATGTCCGGCCGCGAAGCGATGTCCGCGAGAACTGCCTCCAATGCGGGAAGATTCGCGTGCACGTCGGAGATGAGCGCGTACCGCATCAGGCCGGAGCGCGAAGCTCGAGGCACATCACCGTCGCCGACGCGGGACACGCGCTCACGAATTCGCCGGTCAGTCGAACCTGTGCCGGCACCGCGTCGCGCGTCGTCTTCACGAAGCCGAAGCTCGGGAAATACCGCTCGGCCGTGGTCGTGAGCAGGTAGAGCGCGGAGATGTTGCGCGACTCCGCTTCGGCGATGATCCGCTCGACGAGATGTCGTCCGAGTCCGCGATCTCTCCAGTCTGCCGCCACCGCGGTCGAGCGCAGCAGCGCGTGCTCATCGCACACCTCGAGTCCCACCACACCCACCAGCCGCCCATCGCTTTCGGCGACGACGAAGCTGCACAGCGCCTCCGCAACGCCCGCTATCGGGAGTCCACTCTCGACGAGCAGCTCTTCCACCTCGGCGAGGTCGCCGTCGAGTGCGGGGCGGAGCGTGACGCTCGGGATACCGATTGCATTTGTCATGATCACCATCTCCTGCGAATGAACCATCGAGAATCAGATTACGAGCAGCAGTCGCTGCCGCAGCACGGCGCGCCGGCCGCCGGCTTGGTCGCGCGTACGAATGCGCTCAGGAATTTTCCGTCGATCTCCTGTGCCACCGCCTCGACATCGAGGCCGGATCGAGCGAGGAATGCGGCGGCGTCCTTCGCCTCGTAAAAGCGGGTCGGCTCGAACGTTGGATTCTCAAAGCCTGCCTCCGTGAGCAGCCGCGCAAACTCCGATTCCTCGAGCGCGCCCGCGATGCAGCCCACCCATAGCTCCATGCTCTGTCGCACCGCGGCCGGCACCTCACCGCGGACGATGACATCGCTCACGGCGAATCGGCCACCCGGCTTCAGCACGCGAAACGCCTCCGCGAGCACGCGTTTCTTGTCGCCCGACAGATTGATCACGCAGTTGGAAATGATCACGTTTACCGACGCATCGGGAAGGGGGATGGACTCGATCTCCCCCTTGAGGAACTCGACATTGTCGATGCCGGCCTCCGCCTGATTGCGGCGCGCGAGCTCGAGCATCGAGTCGGTCATGTCCAGGCCGTACGCCTTTCCAGTTGGACCAACGCGCCGCGCCGAGAGCAGGACATCGATCCCGCCGCCGGATCCGAGGTCGAGCACGACTTCGCCAGCCTCGAGCTCGGCCAGAGCCGTCGGGTTGCCGCAGCCGAGCGAGGCGAGCACGGCGGCTTCGGGCAGCTCGTCGATCTCGCCGTTGACGTAGAGATTGGACGTGATCGGATCGGTCTGCCCGTCGAACGCGGCGCCGCCGCAGCACGAGTTGATCGTGCCCGCCTGGGGCGCACAACACGCGCCGCCGCTCCCCTGCGGAAGCTCGGCTGTCGCCAGCACGCGACGCGCCGCATCGCCGTACTTCTCTCGCACCACCTCCGTCAGCCCCGGCGTGTCCGTCATCGCGTCACCTTTAATCAAGAATTGTTGATGTATAATGCACGAGCATCGAGCGAATTGCGAGTCGAGCTAGCAGCAGCGGCCAACCTTGCGAAGCTCGCGCCTCTGCGCTGCCGGCTGCAGCGCGACGCTCATGTCGTGCAGCTCGGCGAGCGCTTCCGGCACGATGGCGTAGTACGACCATCGACCTTCCTTGCGGTCGGTCACGAGCCCGGCCTCCTTCAACACGCGCAGATGGAACGACAGCCGCGACTGCGCGGCGTCCATCTCCTCCGTGAGCTCGCACACGCAGCGCTCCCCGCCCCGGAGCATCTCCATGATCTCGAGGCGCGTTTCATCCGACAGCGCCTGAAACAACACTGCGGCACGCGCGAGCTTCGATTCGACTGCAGTGGTCATGATGACAACATATCAACGATTGTTGATTAGTCAAGCCTGTCGGTTGGGTGGGCTCACCTGCGCTCGCGCGGCAGCCCCGTCTCACGCAGGTCCGACGGATAGTCCGGCGGCTGTACCGGCGGCGTATTCGCCTGCTCCGACAGCCGCTCATCGTACTCGAGCACGTTGTCCGGTGTGTACGTCCTGTTCACCACCGGCATCGGCGCCGTCGCGTACTTCGCGCGCCATTGGCCGATCGACTCATCGATGCATTCGTCAGTGATCCGCGTGTCGTCGCGAGCGCCGTGGTGCCCGAGTCCGCCATCGATCGTACGATTCGCCGGCGCCCAGAGCCGATACCAGAGCGAAAGCGACTCGTGCAGCGCGCTCTCGCTCGGCGGCGCGCTGTCCAGCGCGGACGTGTCGAGCTCCAGCCGGCACGCCGTCACCACGCGATCCACCATCCAGCGCAGCGCCAGCGTCGCCAGCCCGCGCTCGGCCCACGGATATCCGCCGCCCACGTCCGAGTGCACGCCCGTGAACCATCGCTGCTCGATGCGCTGCCCGTGCTCGCGTGCACTCGGCTGCTGCAGCCAGAGCGTCGGCACGAATGGGCGCCGCCGCTCATCCACCGCCACCGCATGGAAGGCGCAGTCGACCCAGCTGCTTAGGGTCACATCGTGAAAGCCCACGAGGTGTGACGTGAGATGGCCGAGCAGACCAACCGGAATACCGAGCGAGCCGACGGTGTCCCACACACCGATGCACGTGATGCGAAAATCCGGATGCGAGTGCTGCATGCGAAAGTCCACCGATGCCTGCGCGCTCGGCGCCGTCGCATCGCTGCGCTTTCGGTACAGCTTGAACGCCTCGCGCACGGTGGAATCCAGGTCCTTGCCGGCAGGCAGCTTTTCGGGATTGATGATCCCGCAGTTGCGCACGAGCCCAGCGAGGCTGCGCACCGTGTACGCGCCGCGGCTGAATCCGAACAGATAGACGTAGTCGCCAGGATGGTAGTGATCGATGAGAAATCGATAGCACTCCTGGATGTTGCGATTGAGCCCGTATCCGGTGGCGCCGCCCACCACGCGATCGATGAAGCCGCCCGTGCCCACGCCGGGGTGATAGTACGCGAGCTGCGGCGTTCCATCGTTCGCGCGCGGCTTCACGAGCTGATAGGTGAGCCACACGTTCGTCGTCGCGGAGTTGCCCACGATGTCGGTCGCCTTTGTGCTGTTCCACGTTCCGTCCGCGCAGATGATGATGCGCTTGTGGACTTGACGAACCGCGTCCGACGGAAGGTTCTG
>JAQBQC010000482.1 GCA_028287205.1 Gemmatimonadota bacterium | reverse complement strand
GTGAGCCGCTCGCGCGATATCCGACTGCCTTCGGGCACGCGCTCGGCGCAGCGGAGCTCGCGGTGCATGGCGCGACGGAGGTCGCGATCGTGGGCACGCGCGGCGAGTCGGGGTTCGAGTCGCTCGCGCGCGAAACGGCGTCGCGCTACGTGCCTTCGCTCGTGCTCGCAGCGGGTGATGCGGATGTCGCGAGTGCGAGCGAGAGAGTGCCGCTGTTGCGCGATCGCGGGCTCATCGATGGCCGCGCAGCGGCGTACGTGTGCCGCGGCAACGTGTGCGACGCGCCCGTGAGCGACGCGCGCGCGCTTGGCGAACAGCTCGAGCGCGCGGCGACGAGGCGGGTGTAGGGCAAGGTGCTCCGGCGCCGAGCGCAGAAGGGCCGGGCATCGCGAACGAGCTAGCGCCAGTGACCCTCGATGTAGTACCAACCGCCGCGGTCGTGCACCCAGCGTCCATCCACCCAGCGATGGCGCCGTGCGTCAGGGCGCTCCCAGCGGCCGGGCACCCACTCGTAGCCACCCTCCCGCCCGTACACCCAATGACCGCGAATGTAGACGTAGTCCCGGCCCGGGCGCTCGACTATGACTTCACGCCGCAGCGGCGGCGGTCCTTCGCGAAGATACACGCGCCCACCCTGCGCCGGTGCGCTGGCGCATCCAGCCAGGGGCGCGGTTGCGAGTGCAATGCCCAACAGCGCGACTTTCCAACTGCGTAACATGTGCTCCTCCGTTGTTGGCTCTCACCAATGGAGACGTTCGCCGACCCTGGTTCGTTAAGGCCGCGCGAGAGGGGGTCGGTAGCGCTCTCACGAAGCCTGAGCTTCCTCCATTATCTTAGGCGAGCTTTCACCAGAGGTTCCTTCGTGAACGACCTGCTCCTCCCTGCACGGCTCCAGGCGGCGCTCGGCGACGCGTACGTGCTCGAGCGTGAGCTGGGTGGTGGCGGGATGAGCCGGCTGTTCGTGGCGACGGAGCGATCGCTGAACAGGCAGGTGGTCATCAAGGTGCTGCCGCCCGAGCTGGCAAGCGAAGTGAGCGCGGCGCGATTCAAGAAGGAGATCGAGGTCGCAGCGCAGATGCAGCATCCGCACATCGTGCCGATTCTGGCTGCGGGATCGGGTGACGACCTCCTCTGGTACGTGATGCCGTACGTGCGCGGCGAATCGCTGCGCCATCGACTCAAGGCCACCGGCAAGCTTCCGGTGCGCGACGCCGTGCGGATACTCATCGAGGTGGCGGATGCGCTCGCGTACGCACACCGGCAGGGCATCGTGCATCGCGACATCAAGCCCGAGAACATCCTGCTCGAAGAGGGGCACGCAGTGCTCGCCGACTTCGGCGTGGCGCGCGCCATCGTGGCGGCGCGCGCGGCGAATGTGTCGGACGGCGGCAATCTCACCGGCACCGGAATGTCGGTGGGGACGCCGACGTACATGTCACCGGAGCAGGCAGCCGGCGAGAGTCACGTCGACGCGCGCGCGGACATCTACGCGCTCGGACTCGTCGGCTACGAGATGCTCGCGGGGCAGCATCCCTTCGGCGCCTCGGGATCACTGCAGAGCATGATCGTCGCGCATCTCACGGAGCCCGCACCGCCGGTGGCCAAGCTGCGCGCCGACGCGCCGCCTGCCGTGAGCGCCGCGATCGCGCGCGCGCTCGCGAAGACGCCCGATGAGCGCTTTCGCACGGCGGAGGAATTTCGCGATGCGCTCGACGCCGCACCCACGGGCGCTCGCCGCTCGCGCGCGCCGATCATCGCGATCGCTGCCGCGGTCGTCGCCGCACTCATCGTCACCGGGATCGTCGTCGCGCGGCGACAACGCGCGCTGCCGCTCGATCAGAATCTCGTCGCGGTTGCGCCGTTCGATGTCGTCGACGCCGATCTCAAGCTCTGGCACGAGGGAATGGTCGACGTGCTGTCGCGCAACCTCGACGGCGCCGGTCCGCTGCGCACGGTGTCGCCGACGCTCGTCGTGAGGCGGTGGGCGGGACGTGCGGACAAGGAGTCCGCGGCATCACTCGGGAGGGCGACGGGCGCGCGGCTCGCGGTGTTCGGCAGCCTGATTCGATCGGGCGCGGATTCCGTGCGCGCGTCGGCTTCGGTCGTCGACGTCGGCTCCGGACGCGTGCTCGGCGATGTCGAGCGCAGGGATGCGCTGGCAAACATGGACCGCCTCTCCGATTCCCTCACGATCGGATTGCTCCGCGAGCTCGGGAAAACGCGCGCGCTCGGCGGCGCGCAGATGTCATCGGTGGGTACGACGTCGCTTCCCGCGCTCAAGTCGTTTCTGCAGGGGCAGCAGTACTTCAGGCAGAGCTCGTGGGATTCCGCGGTGGCGAATTACGACCGGGCGATCGAGGACGATTCGACGTTCAGCATCGCGCTCATGTACGATGGATTGGCACACGGATGGGTGGGCGGCACGGCCGACTCGCTCGGCAACTCCTACTTGCAGCGCGCGGCGAGGTTCAATCACGGGCTCGCGCCGCGCGACAGCCTGCTCGTGGTCGCCAACGGCAACTTCGCCCAGCTGGGAGCGGCCCATATCGCGCTGCCCTTCGCCGTACAGCAGCAGCTGTTCGCGACGCTGCACGAGGGGGTGCGCCGCTATCCGAACGATCCCGAGATGTGGTTCCCGCTGGGAGATGCCCAGTACCACGGGGGATTTGGAGAGAAGGTCGGAGTTCCTGAGAGCGAAGTGGTGCGCTCCTTCGATCGAGCGATAGCGCTCGATTCGGCGTTCACTCCTGCATACATTCACGCCATCGAGATGGGTTTTCGATATGGCACACCAAACGGGCGCCGATATCTGCTCGCGTATCTCGGACAAAACCCGACGGATCTCGAGGCGAACGGCATGCGCCTCGTCGCGCGTCTCACTGACCCGGCGCTCGCGGGCACTCCGGAAACGGAGCGCATACTCGACACCGTATCCGCGGAGCAGATTCAGCACGCGGCGCCCGCCATCATCGAGTGGGCGGATTCGGGAGAGACACTCGTACGGCGGCTGGGACGCCACTACCTCGCTGCGAAGTCGCGCGAGCCTGCGGTCGTGGATTCGGCGCGGCGGCTCAGACGAATCGCACTTTCACTGTCGCTGCGCGGTCGGATCC
>JAQBQC010000146.1 GCA_028287205.1 Gemmatimonadota bacterium | reverse complement strand
GCGCGACGGCCAGGTCCTGCGGTTGGGTTTCTTCCCTTGTGAACACAGGATTGTTTACACATGCGCAACGTACCGTTCCGTCGTGGCGGTTTGCTCGCGGCGCTTCTCGTTTCGGCGCTCGCTTCAGCGCCTCTCGCCGCGCAGGACTCTACGCAAAGCCAGCCGGCCCCCGGGGGCACGCACACGGTGAAGAAGGGCGACACGCTCTGGGATATCGCTCACCAATATCTCAATGACCCGTTCCTCTGGCCCGAGATCTATCGCATCAACACGGACGTCGTCGAAGATCCGCACTGGATCTATCCGAACGAAGTCTTGAAGCTGCCCGCAAATACTGTCGCAACCACCGGCGGCACCGAAGTCACCACGGTCGTCGACGATCGCATGTCGCCCATGCCGTCCACCTCACTCGTCCAGGCGCCGCGTGCGACCGGAGCGACGGTGTTCTCGCTCTCGGCATCCCGTCGCGTCGCGACGGTCTCGCGCTTCGGCGCCTCCGCCACGGCATTCCCGCATCCCGCGGTGCGCGTCGGTGAGACCTTTGCAGCGCCTTGGCTCGATCGCGAGCACGGGCCGAACGATCAGGGCACCATCGTCGGCAGCGCAGAGGTCCCCGGCATCGCCACCAGGACGCCGCGCTCGCGCATGCTGAACGAGGAGCGCGCGTACATCACGCTGCCCAAGGACATCGTGCCGGCTCGCGGCGACCGCTACCTCGCCTTCCAGCTCGGGCCGGTGCTCGAGAATGGATCGCAGATGGTCGAGCCAACTGGAGTCGTCGAGGTCGAGCGCGCGGAGACCGGCGACGCGTCGACCGTTCGCATCATCACCCAGTACAGCAACGTCGAGGCGGGTCAGGGGATCATTCCGATCGATCGCTTCACGCTCGGCAACGAGGCGCGTCCAGCGCCGCTCATGCTCGGTACCGAAGGAAATGTCGTCTTCATTGCGCAGAACTCGGTGCTGCCTTCGATTCAGAGCTACGTCGTCATCGACGTCACCGCCAAGGACGGCGCGAAGATCGGCGATCAGTACACGCTGTACGTGCCGCGCCGGAAGGTGCTCGTGAAGGGGCGCGGCGAACAGATGGCCACGGTGCCCGAGGAGCGCATTGCGCTCGGACAGGTTGTGAAGGTCACGGATCGCGGTACCACGCTGCTCCTCGTGGACCAGCAGAATCCGTCCGTGAAGCTCGGAACCAAGGCCCGCCTGACGGCCCGCATGCCCTGAGCATTTGGTGCGCTCGCGCACTAAACGGCACGCTCGAACGGGGCCGCGCACCATGCGCGGCCCCGTTTCGCATCCCTCACGACGCCCCTGTTACTCGCTTAGATTTGCGGCTGCATGCTCGTCATCGCCCACGTCATCGCCATCTCCTGCTACATAGCGGCCGCCGGACTCGCGGCAGCGCCGTTCGCTCGCCCCATCGCGGCGCCGGTGCGAGGCGTGATCGGGCTGCTGTGCGCGGGCGTCGCCTTTCACCTCATAGCGCTGCTCGCGTACACGTGGCAGTTCGGCGAGCCACCGCTCACAGGGCTGGGTCCGGCGCTCTCGACCGCGGCGTTCCTCGTCGCAGTCACGCTCCTGGCCGTCGAGGCGCTCGCCCGCGAGGTCAGTCTCACGCTCGTGACCGCGCCGCTCGCCGCGCTCGTCACCATCGGCGCGCTTGCCACGCACCTCACGCCCGGCCCGGCCGCGAAGAGCGCCGGCATGCTCTGGCTGCATCTGCACATCGCGCTCAGCCTCCTGGGCTTCGCTGCCTTCGCGACCGCGGCGGCGTCGGGGGTGATGTATCTGCTCGAGCGCCGCGAGCTCAAGTCGCGCCGCTTCGGCGCGATCTTTCGGTTCTTTCCGCCGCTCGAGACGCTCGATCGCGTGAATCATCTCGCGATCGTGTGCGGATGGATCACGCTCACGCTCGGCACCGCGCTCGCGGTCGGCTACTCGCTGGTCTACCGCGATGCCGATCAGCTCAAGGTCATCTGGGGCGTCACTGCCTGGCTCGCAATCACGGCGCTCACTGTCGGACGCGTGGTCGCCGGCTGGCAGGCTGCTCGCGCAGCGATCTGGTCGAGTGCCTTCTTCGTTGCGGTCGTCACCCTGTATGTGGCTTTCCGCGCGGTAGGCCCGCGCACGGGAGAGTTCCTGTGAGTGAGCTCCCACTCATGCTGCACGGCGACGCGATCGAGGCGCTCATCGTGGGCGGGGGCGCAGTCGCCGCGCGCAAGGCACGCGCGCTGCTCGTCGCCGGGGCGTACGTTCGCATCGTCGCCACGGAGCTGGGCGCGGAGGTCCGCGCGCTCACGGGCGAGCACGAGAAGCTGCTCCTGTCGGAGCGTCCGTACGCGCCGAGCGACATCGGGAGTGCGCAGCTCGTCATTGCGGCGACGAGCGACCGCGCGATCAATCGCCATGTGGCCGAGGATGGCCACGCGGCGCATCGACTCGTGAACGTGGCCGACGATCCGGCGCGCGGGAACTGTCGCACCACGGCCACGCACCGCGCCGGCGAGCTCGTGATCGGCATCTCGGCGGGCGGCGTTCCGAGCGCCGCGGTGCGCATTCGCGATTCCCTCGCGGCGAGATTCGACGATCGCTACGGCGACGCGGTCGCTACACTCGCATCGCTGCGGCGGCGGCTCATCGACGCCGGCGCAACCGACGCGTGGGGGCGCGCCGCCGAGGCGCTCATCGACGACGACTTCTGCGAGCGTGTAGAGCGGGGAAGTATCGAGAGCGAGGCCGCAAAGTGGGGTTGATCGTCGCCGGGGTGAGCCATCACACGGCGCCGCTCGCGCTGCGCGAGCGTTTGGTGGTGAGTCCGTCGGAGACGGATGCGGCGGCGCATCGCATCCTCGAGGCCACGGGCGCGCGGGAGGTCGTGCTCCTTTCCACGTGCAATCGCACCGAGGTCTATGCCGTGGAAGGCGACGCCGATGCGGTGCCGGGGATCTGGAGCGACTTCTCGGCACTCCTCGGCGAGGACGTCGCCCCGTTCGGATACGTGCGCCGTGAGCGCGATACGGTCTCGCATCTCTTTCGCGTGACCGCCGGCATCGACTCCATGATTCTCGGCGAAGCGCAGATCCACGGGCAGGTGCGCGATGCGTGGGAGCGGAGCCGCAGCGCCTCGGGTGCGGTACTCAGCCGGCTCTTTCAATCGGCGCTCATGGTGGGCGGGCGCGTTCGCAGCGAGACGGGGATCGGGCGCGGCGCGGCATCGACCAGCTCCGCCGCCGTGCAGCTCGCGTCCAAGATTTTCGGCTCGCTGAGCGGTCGCCACGCCATGGTGCTCGGTGCAGGCGAGATGGCGGAGCTCGCGCTCGAGTGCCTCGTGAGCGAAGGCGTGCGCACGGCGATCGTCGCGAATCGCACGCACGAGCGCGCGATGGCGCTCGCGGAACGGTATCAGGCGCAGGCATTGCATTACGAGGAGTGCTGGTCGCGTCTCGCCGATGTCGACCTGCTCATCTGCTCCACGGCCGCACCGCGCGCGATCGTCGGCGTCGAGCAGATCGCCGAATCGCTGAAGGAGCGCGGCGACCGTCCGCTCTGCATTCTCGACATCGCGGTTCCACGCGACGTCGAGCCGGCCGTCGGGTCGCTCAGCAACGTTTTCCTGTACGACCTCGATGATCTTCGCACGGTCGCGACGGCGAACATCGAGCGGCGCCGCGAGGAGCTGCCGGCGGTGGAGGACGTGATCGCACCGGAGGTCGAAAAATACTGGGAGTGGCTCGCGG
>JAQBQC010000446.1 GCA_028287205.1 Gemmatimonadota bacterium | reverse complement strand
TCGATCCCGCGACGCTGAACGGGATGCGCGATCGCTACACGGGCATTGGCCGCGGCAAGAACGCTCCATCCGCCGCGTTGGTCGATGTCGCCGTCGCGGGATTCCGCGCCGTGGAGATGGGCGTCGCCAACGAGCTGTCCACGCTCATCGACTATCTCAACGAGCGTTACGCGACGGATGCGTTCAATCGCACGTCGCTCGACGAGGTGCGCCGCCTTGCCGCGACGTGCACCACCGGCTGCGACATCGCGAAGCCTGGCGTCGTCGCCACGCTGCCTTCGGTGGACGGCTTCACCTCGCGCCTTGCATCGATGGGGCGAGCGTCGCGCGCAATGAGCCAGGCAATGGGGGACCTCGTCGGCACTATTGCCACTCCCTCGCCTGAGGCGCGATCCGGATCGGGCGCGGAGCGCCTGCCCGAAGCGCCACGAATCGACTGGCTCGATCCCGTGAAGGCGCTCGCGCTGCTCGCGATTCTGCTCAATCATCTCGTCGAGGAGTTCGGGCCCGGCCCGTGGTTCACGAATCCGGAGAATGCGTGGCCGTCGCTCGCGGTTCGGATTCACTCGGTGATTCCGCCGGGCACCACGCTCTTTCTGCGCGGCGTGCGCGCCGCAGGCTGGCTCGGCGACGCCGCTCCCGGCGTTTTCATCCTCGCCAGCGGCGTCGGTCTCACCCTCTCGGCGCTCGCTGATCCGCGCAACACGCTCGATGCGCGATCGTTCTATCGGCGACGGCTGCTCCGACTCTTCCCGCTCTACATCGCGATGCACTTCGTGGTGCTCGCGGGTGCGCTGTTCGTGCCGGGAAATCTCGAGAGCTTCGCGGGGCTGCGCACGATGCTGAGTCTCACCGGCGTGCGTGCGCTGCCGGGGACGTTCTTCCACATCTCGCCGTCGTGGTGGTTCGTCTGGCTCATCCTGCAGCTGTACGTCGTGTATCCATATCTCTTCCGCGCGCTGCGGAAGCTCGGGCCCGTGAATTTTTTTCTCGCCGCGCTCGCGATCACCATCGCGGCGCGCGGGATCGGTCTCGAGCTCCCGCGCGGCCGCTACGCGTGGCTCACGGGACTCTTCTTCGCGTCGCGGCTCGCGGAGTTCGCGGTGGGGATGGTGCTCGCGCAGATGATGGTCGCGCGCCGCGCGAGCGTGAATGAGCCACCGGCTCCGTCGGTGCTCGCCGTCTCCGTGATCGCGCTCGTGTGCTATGTGGTCGGGCTGGGGGCGTCCTTCACGCTTCCCGGCGCGCTCGTGTCGAATCTGCTCGTCACCGTGGGGATGACGGGGCTGTTCTGGGTGATCTGGAAGTGGGTGTTGCGCCCGGAGCCGCATCTCGCGTCTTCGGCGCAGTGGCTCGGCAGACGCTCGTACGCGGTGTTCCTGCTGCATCAACCACCGCTGCAGTGGACCGCGGCGTGGTTCGGCCAGGCGCGCGGCGTGCACCTCGCCGCGGCCCTTGGCGCACTCGGACTCTCGGTGCCCGCGGCCGCAGGCATCGAGGACGCGTGCAATCGCGCTATGCGGTGGCGCCCCTCGAGCGTCTCGCTGTCGACGCGTCGCGCACTCGCCTTCGTGCTCTCGATCGCGATCGCCGTGCTGTCCATTATGGTGATCGGCGCGCGCGAGCCTGCGGACACCATCGCGCGTACCGGCGCGTGGCTCTGCGCACTCGCGCTCCTCGCACTCGGCATCGTCTACTGGAGCTCTCGCAACGAGATGCGCGCGGTCGAGCGCTTCATCGCGCTCGCCGCGCTGCTCGGCGGCGCGCTCGAGCTGTTCGTGGGCCCGGGAACGGACGGCGGCTTCGCGCTCGGCATGGGCGCCGTCGCGGCGGGCGTCGTGGTGCTGCTCCAGTCGCGGCGCTTCGCAATGCCCGTGCGTGTCATCGCGGCGCTCGCATTGATCGGCGCATCCGCGATCGCTGGCGAGCTCGCGCTGCGCCGCCTCGCGCCGCTCGAGACCGCGGTGTGGGGCGAGCTCCCGGCGCTGCAAAAGGACTCGGCGCGCGCATTCGCGCTGATTCCGAATCGCGCCACGCATCTTCGCTACAACGACTACGACTACACGGTTCGAACGAACTCGCTCGGGCTCACGAGTCCCGAGATCGCCGCCGCGCGCCCGACACCCGGCACCTTCCGCGTCTTCGTCGCGGGGGATGCGTTCTCGATGCCGGAGGGCGTGGACTACGATCGGTCGTACACCGCGCTCCTTGGTGAACGGCTCAATCGGTGTCTCGCACCGCGCGCCGTGCAGGTGATCGACGGTGGTGTCACTGGCTACGGACCCAATGAGGAGCGCGCGCAGCTGCAGGAGCTCGCGCCGCGTCTTCGCCCCGACGTGATCGTCGAACAGTTCTACATCAATGAGCTGAGCGACGTCTCGATCGCGCCGGCCGAGTTCCAGCGAAGCATCGGACTCGACCTCGCGAGCCGAAGCGCGGTGCGCCGCCTGCGCGACCGCTCGCAGATCAAGACGCGGATGGGCCGCATCGCTCGCGCCGCAAAGGAAACGATCACCGGACATCCCGGCGAGTGGCGCTATGATCTCGCGCAGCTCGACTACTATCGCGCGGGCGACAATCCGCTCTACGACGCGCGCACGATGCGCCTGATCGCGACCGCGCTCGCTGGAATGAAGCACGTGGCGGACAACAACGGGGCGCATCTCCTGGTCGCGTTCGTGCCCGGCGCTGTTGCGGTGTCCGACCCCGTGCAGCTCCCGCACTTCCCGCACGGCGAGAACGTGCACGACCCGCGCGCGTACGATCTCGGTCGCCCCTATCGTGCGCTGAAGCAGATCGCGGATTCGCTCGACATCCGGGCGATCGACCTTACGTCGGATCTGCGTGCGGCCGGTGCAG
>JAQBQC010000443.1 GCA_028287205.1 Gemmatimonadota bacterium | reverse complement strand
GCTCGCGCAGCAGATCGTGGCGCCGGAACTGCACGCGCGCGCGCACGTCGCTGTGGATGCGATACGGCGGCTGCATCGAGAAATACATCTGCCGGATCTCCGCCGGCGTGTCCGAGAGCGTGGGCTCGAGATACGCAGCGCGATCCGCGGCCGTGAGGCTCGCGCGATCGAGATCGGTGCCGAGCACCTCGACGCGATCGAAGCGCTTCCCCTGCGCGATCGCGTAGCGGTGCATCAGCATCGCCAGCGAGTACGGCTCCTCTCCGGATGCGCACCCCGCGCTCCAGATGCGGAGCTGCGGCTCGGCGCGCGCGTACAACGCCGGCACGAGCTCGCGGTCGATCGCGGCGAACGTCTCCGGATTCCGAAAGAACTTGGTGACGTTGATCGTGAGCGCATCGAGGAGCAGGTCGTACTCGTGCCTGTCGCGATCGAGCACGATGCCATATTCCTCGAAGGTGTGCACGCCGCGCGCGCGCATCCGCACCGCAATGCGCCGTCTGACGCACTTCTCCTTGTAGCTCGCGCAGCCGAAGCCGCGCTCGCGCGTGATCTTCTCGGTGAGCGCCGCGTACCCGTCGTCGTCGAGCTGGGGGGCGCTCATGACGGCTGCGTGCGCGCGAGCTCGAGATTCGTGCGCAGAATCTCGTTCTCCGGATTCAGCGCGAGCGAGCGTTCCCAGTACGCGAGCGCCTGCTCCTTCTCCTGCCACTTGAAGCGGATGTTGCCGAGCTTGAAATAGACGTCGTCGCCGAGGGCGGGATTTATCTTGATCGCGCGCTGGTACTGATCGAGCGCCTCTTCGTAGCGCAGTGCGCGATAGAAGTAGTCGCCGAGATTCTTGTGGAGCTGCGGAATCGTGCTCCCGTCTCCCAGCGCCGCCTCGGCCGCCTGCGCGGCGGCGGCGAAGTCGCCGCGGCGCTCGTGCACGGCCGCCAGCGTGTTGCCGAGCACCGCGACTTGCGGATGCGCCTTCACGCCCTCGGTGATGAGCTCGAGCGCGCGATCGAGATCACCCGCGAGCCCCGCGGCCAGCGAGGCGTAGTGGAACCACGCGGGCGACGGCAGCCGTTTGCCGAGAAGCGCGCGCGCGGATGCGAACGACGCATTCGCCTCCTCGACTTCACCCGTGCGAAGCGCGAGTACGCCGAACGACGTGCGGATGCGCGGATCGTCGCCGCCGCCCCGCACGATCGCCTCGTGCAGCATCTCGCGCGCCTCGTCGAGATGGCCGAGCCGCTCGAGCGCGTAGGCGAGGTTGTGAAAGATCGATGGCCTCGCAGTCGGCTGCGCCGCGGCCTCGCGCAGCGTCAGCACCGCCTCGGACCAGCGCCCCTCGCGCATCGACACGAGGCTCAAAAAGAACCGCGCCTGTACGTCGCTGTCCTGCAGCTCCACCACGCGGCGGAACTCGCGGGTCGCCTCCTCGAACATCGCCGTCCGGTAGAAGGCGACGCCGAGATTGCGATGCTCCTCCACGCGCGCCTCGCGCACGACATCGTCCTGCGGGCGCGACTTGCCCACGCGCTGAATGAAGCCCGCCGTCGCGAGACCGTACAGCGCCTTCCCCACCTCGAAGTCGCCGAGCCCCGACATGTCGATGAGCGCCGTGACGTCGCGGCGACCGTCGATGAGCGGCGCGAGCTGATGCTGCTGCGGTGTGAGCTGCGATTCGCTCGCCGCCAGGCGCCCGGAGTCGAGCTCGAAGATGAGGTCGAAGCTCGGCACCTTCTTCTCGATGAGGCTCCACTCGTCCACGCGGCGCGCGCCCTCGAGCAGCAACGACTCGGGATTGATCGACACGAGGACGTCGTGGTCGTCGGGGCGCATGTCCGCCTCGAAGCTGAACGTCCCCTGCATCCACGTGAAGAGATAGTAGACCGCCTCTTCGATCTGCACGCGGATGTAGCGGTGCAGCTCCTCGCGCGTGAGGATGTGCTGCTCGATGAGAATCTCGCCGAGCCGCTTGTTGCGCTGCTGCGTAGCCTGCGCGTCGATCGCGGCGTCGAGCTCGCGCTGCGTGATGACGTTGTTCTTGACGAGCGTGTCGCCCAGCCGGTCGCGACGATTGACGATCGACGCATAGGAGATGCGTCCGCGATCGAAGTAGATGTAGCCGAAGTTGTTGCGGTCGGTGACGCTGAGACAGCCGGTCTTCTGTCCCATCGCCAGCAGCTGCAGCACGTCCGGCAGACTCGCCTCGCGGAGACTCCCCTTGATCGCCATCTACCGGAACTCCTCGATGGCGCGCCCGGTCACATCAGGCCAATCCCACAACACCTTCTCCTCGTCGAGGAAGAACGGGTCGGCATCGCGCCCGTTCGACTGCTTCGATGGAGCGGGCGCCGTGGCGCCGCCCTCGAGCTCCTTGCGCGCGAACGACGCGTTGAGCGGCACGCCCACCACGTCCGCCGCCTTCATCAGTCGGTCGACCGTCGCCTTCATCTCGGCCACGCTCGCGACGGAGCGCGACGCCAGATAGTCGATGAGCGGGCGATCGAGGCGCTCGCCCGCGCCCGCGAGGTAGCGCGCGTAGAGCTTCTCGCGCAACGCGTGATCCGGCTGCGAGATCTCGACCACGAGCCCACCCTCGAAGCGCGAGCGCAGCCGCTCCTCGAGCCCCTCGATCGCCTTGGGCGCGTGCACGCTCGCGAACACTATCTGGCGGCCGTTGTACGCGAGGCTGTTGAAGATGTGGAAGAGCTCCTCCTGCGACCGCTCCTTCCCTGCGCACTTGTCGACATCGTCGAGGATCAGCGCGTCGACCACGCGGTAGCGCGCGCGCCACTTCTCGATCTGCTCCTCCTGGAGCGCAGCGATCAGCTCATCGATGAACTGCGAAGCATTCACTACGGCGACCGTGAACGCGCCGCCGCTCTGTGCGATCAGCTCGTTGCCGAGCGCGTGCAGAAGGTGCGTCTTGCCAACGCCGGGGGGACCGTACACGAACAGCGGGTTGTACTTCTTTCCCGGCTCATCGATGATCGTGTCGACCGCGTGCACCGCGAGCTGGTTCGAAGCACCGACCTCGAGCTCCGAGCGGGCGAGCGCGGGATCGGGTCCGGGCGGCGGCTCGGCGCCGCCGACCAGCCGCGCGAGCACGAGCTCCGCCTCGCCCACCCGCTCGGGATCGCGAAAGAGCTCCGATGCAGCAAGATGCGTGTCGACCTTCGACGCCTCCATCTCGAGCTCGCGCAGCCGCCGGATCGAGGCCTCGTAGCGCGACAGCAGCATGTCGACGTCCGGCTCCTCCGTTGCCTCGAGCGTGCGCTCCAGCACCAGCGTGACGTAGCCGAGCTGGTGCCAGTACGTCATCGCCTCGACCACGCGCACGCGCCAGCTGTCGATGTGCTGCGCAACGACCTCGCTCAAGTCCGAGAGAAAGCTCGCGAACTCCTGTCCGCGCGCCT
>JAQBQC010000389.1 GCA_028287205.1 Gemmatimonadota bacterium | reverse complement strand
CTGCGCCGCCTTACTTCTTCACCACTCGTCGTGCAAACGCACCAGTGACTTCGGTCGGGCTGCGCGGCGGAACCTCCGTGATGCCACGGCGAACACCGCCAGCTGCAGCGGCCTGCTCCGGCGCTGCAGCTTGGGGCGCAGCGCGTGGTGCAGGTGCCGTCGCAGCGACGCTGTTCGCGAGCTTCACCGCCGGGGGCCCCGCCATCGGCACCGACTCATCAGGCCACAGCATTCCGGGCAGCACGAACCAGAGGATCAGTGCGACCAGAGCGAAGAACCCGAACACCAGCACGTTGCTACCTACCCGCGCCTCGCCCTGCTCGAACGAGGTGATCGCCTGCGCAGTTGCCGTTCCGGAGTCCGCAACACCGCTGAACGCTGGCAGCGCGTAGAGCGGAGGCGTCCACCGCCCCGCAACCGCTGCTGCGCAACAGCCATGACCATCGCCTCGGCTCACCGTCATCGGGAAAATCCCGCGGGCGAGCCGGGCGCGAGCCCATGTCGGTGCGGGATAAGTCAATGCGCGCGTGGTGAATAACGCGTCGCGAATTCCCGTAAACACCCGATGCAACAACAGCGGATCTTCGGCTACTAAATACCGCTCGCCATGGGTGCCCGCAAGAGCCTGCAAGTCCGCTCCGTCCGGCGCGTCGCCGATTCCGACAAGCCAGACGTAGCTCCCGCTGCTCACCACTGCGTTCACGGCGGCGGTGCGTCCGGCTGGTCCCGAAAGCAGCCCCGGATCGTCGCCTGTGCGCACATCGTTCCGACCATCGGTGATCACGAGCAGCGCGCCCCACGCATCCTTCGGCGCGTTCTGCAGCGCCCCCTTCACGACCTCCGATCCGATCTCCACTGCGCTGTACAATCCCGTGTTCCCCTCGGGCTGCGGAAGCGCGTCGACCTGCGCGAGAGCACTCTGCGGATCGGTGAAGGTCGCGGCGCGAATCTGCGGCGCGAGATTCCTGCTCGCAAAGGGCGCCACCGCAATGCGCACGGACCCGCGCGGCAGCTCCGAGATGAAGGTGCGGAGCGCCGATCGCGTGAGCTCGATCCCCTGCCCCTTCATGCTCCCGCTGATATCGACGAGCACGAGCAGCGTGACCGGATGCGCGAGCGACGAGGTGGAGCGCGCGATGCCTCCGAGCAGCGCGATGTCCGAGATCTCGCCTCTCCACTCGGACGCGCTGTCCACTGCGGCACGCGCTTCTTCGGGGCGGAGCGGCACGGTGGTGCGCAGACACGGAACGCTGGAGCTGTCGGTGCACCGCACCATCGTGATGGGCGCAGCGGCGCCTGCGACCTGCGCGGAGAGTCGCATCGCGAGCGACGCGTACGCCGCGGCGAGCAGCATCGCACGGGGCGCGCGCGTCACGCGGTAGCTCTCCGCCTGCGACGAAAACGATACTGGGCGTCGCCCAGGGCGATGCGATCCTCGTTCACCAGCTCGATCGGCGCGGCGAGCGGCTTCCCCGCGACGCGAACAGCTCCGCCGCCGGCGACGGGCACGATGCGACACCGCGTTGCCTCGCACACTACCGACGCGACGGTCGACCCGTCGCGCTCGAGCGTGATCGACGCACCGCTCAACAGCCCCCACTCGCGCAAGCGCGTCAGTCCGATGCGCGTGCTCCCATCGCGCTCGAGCTCCAGAATCGCGATGGAGCGCCGGAGCGAGGGCGCGCACACGCCCGCGCCAACGCCTGCACCGACGATCGCGAACGCGAGTGCCTGCCAGAACTCCGAGGGGCCCGGAAGCGAGTACACGAGCCCCGCGATCGCGCCGGCGAGCGCACCGTAGCCCGCACCGTCCGCCGTGCGGCGCTCATCGTTTTGCCACCAACGCATCCCGAGCGTGAGTCCGACAGCCGCGCCGAGCACCGCCCACGCGATCATGCGAACAACCGGAAATCCGGACGGCGTGAGCCGCGGCGCGAGCACACCGCCGAGTCCCGCGCCTGCCGCGCCTCCAGCGACTCCGCCCACCAATCCGAGCGCGAAGCCGAAGAGCGCGCCCAGCGGGATGCTCGTGCGCGTGCGGAGGGAATCCGCGCCGGCGATGAATGCGCCCGCGAAGGCGCCCATCATTCCGCCCACTGCGAGATCGAGACGCGCATAGGTCGGAAGCGCGTCACTGAGGTCGGTGATCGTCGACGCGATGAGCCACGCGAGCAGCGCGCCGGTCATGCCGCTCACGGCCGCGGCGTACGCCCCCTTCGGCACGAACGGCGCGAGAGCAGGCACCTTCGCCGCGCGCACGCGACGCTTCATGTGCAGCTCGATCGTGCGCTGGGGAGAGATCCCGAGTGTTTGCGGGGTCTGCGCGGTGTCGAGGTCTCTGCCGCCCCACACCACGCTCAGCTCATCTTCCGCCGCGCCTGAGATCACGACGCCAGTTCCGCGAAGCTCCTCGAGGATCTGCCGCACCTGCGGCCCGAGCGGTCGGTCGTCGTCGAGCGTGAACTGCGTGCGCTGCAGCCCGCGCTCCGTCGTGAACTCAACCGCGTATGCAGGCATTGATGTCGGCCAAGGGCGTGATCGCTCGATGAGGAACGGCGAGCAGCGCGACGAAGATATCCGCCGCGCTGCGATCGTGCGAGGTCAGAACTTCAGGTCGCGGTGCCTGGCTTCCTTGATCGCGTCGGCATACCCCTGCTTCGCCGATTTGATGTACAGATCGTTCGCGGCCGAATCACTCTTCTGAATGCCTCGCCCTTTCGCATACATCGCAGCGAGGTTGAACTGCCCCTGTGCATCGCCCTTCGACGCCGCGGTCTGGAACATCTTCACTCCGCGCGCCTCGTCCTTGTGCACGCCCTTGCCATCGATGTACATGGCGCCGAGCCGATTGAGCGCGTAAAGATTTCCCTGGTCGGCCGCGCGCTGGAGCCACGCCGATGCTTCGCCCTCGTCCTTATTGACGCCCTTCCCGTCCAGGTACGCGCGCCCGAGCTTCACCTGCGAATCCGCATCGCCGAGCAACGCCGCCTTGCGATACCAGTCGATGGCCTGCTTCTGATCCTGGGGCACGCCGCGCCCGTTCTCGTACATCGTCGCCAGCTGGAACGTCGCATCGCGATTCCCCGTGTCCGCCGCCTTCCGAAACCACAGCACGGCCTGCGCGGGATCCTTGGCGACGCCGAGCCCCTGATCGTAGATCGTCCCGAGGTTGCGCTGCGCGGGTTGATTGCCGGCATTCGCCTCGCGTGTGCACGCGACCAGCGCCGCCGGCCAGTTCTTATCGCTGTACGAGTTGAGGCAGTTCGGCGCCGTGGCGACGGGCTTGGGCGGCACGGCGGCCGTTGTGGCGGGCGATGAAGCGACGGCTTTCGCCAACGGCATCGCGGGCGACCAGTTGAGTGTCTGGCCCGCGATGACTTCCACACGCTGCGATGCGCTCTTGTAGCCGGGCGCCGTCGCCACCAGCTGATAGCGGCCGGGGAGCAGCGACAGCTGGCGGTCGGTCACCGCTTTCCCATTCAGCGTGACGCGCGCGCCGGCGGGCAGTGCCCCGATCGCAATAGCGCCGCTGTCCACTTTCGTCGTCGCGGCGATGGGTGGCGGGGCCGTTGCAGGCGCCGCCGGAACGACGACGTTCGTCGCAGGATCCTGCGACGCATCGGGCGCACCGTGCTTCGAGTCGGTGAACACGAAGAGGGCGCCGCCGACCAGCAGCAGCGCGGTGACGACCGCGATCGGAATGACCGGCACGCGCTTCTTCGGCGCAGGCGCCTCTTCCTCTTCCGACAGATCGTCGGGCACCATCACACTCGGCGGCGTGACACTGCGCGCCGCGGGCTGCGGCGAGCGCGTGGAGGGAGCGGCGGCGCGCGACGGCGGCGCACTCGCGGCTTGCATCACGGACGTGGGAGATGCGTACGTGGCACCGAGCGACGCAACGAGCGGCTTGATCACCTGTGTGACGCCGAGCGCGTAGGACTCGCTGCCGTCGCTCTCCTGCTCGCGCGTGAGTCGGAGCGCGACGAGGCGCCCACTCTTGAGCTCACGCGCGAAGTAGACCACGCCGCCGCCCTCCGAGCGCTGCATCTCGCCGAGCACTTCGTACTCGCCTTCCGCGGCGCCCTGTACCGCCTTGAGCAACTCCTCGCGCGATGCTTCTCCCGAGCGCGTGCCCGACAGGTCCTTTCCGCAGTTGCTGCAGAAACGGCCCCAGCCCACGAGATCGACCTTGCAGGAAGGGCACTTGTTGCCCATGGCGGGAACCGATGCATCGAGCTCGCGCACGACGCTCAGCTCGTACTCACCACCGTCGGGACGCAGCTTCAGTGCGACGAGCTTCTGCGATGCGCGCTCGCGCGAGAGGTACACCACGCTGCCACGCTCTCCACGCCCCATCTCGCCCAGTATTTCGTACTCTGCGGCCGCAGCCTCTTTCACCGCACGCAGCAAGTCGTCGTCACCAGCCCCGCCCTGGCCCCCCGGCGATCCAGTCAGCCGCGTGGACCCGGTCTGTCGCTCCATAGCTTCTCCGGCAGATAAGTCGTGAGCAATATACTGCTACAGTAAGACGCCGTAGTGCGTATGGAAAGGCTTGCGCCGAACGATGTTACGCGGGTGGCTTATAGGTCTTGGGCTTGAATGTCGGCGCCTTCTGCTGAATCGCGTTGCCCACCGAGTCTGCGCGGCGGCGCGCGCTGTCGTCGATCATGTTGGTGATCGCGTCGACCTTGATCGTGGGCATCGCGGGCGCGGCGAGCAGATCCGGATCCGCTTCGGCGGACTTCGCCGTGACATGCGTCGCGTGCTTGGCGTCCGGCGGCGGACCTTCATCGTTGGCGGGCGCGGTCGCCGCGGTAACGGGCGGCTTCGTGGTCGGAACGATCTCGCTCGTCACGCCTGGCTTCACCACACTCGCCGGCGGGCCCGCCGGCGGCGATTCCTGCTTCACGAGCAGCGTGTCGGTCTTCGCCGCGACGAGCGGCGCCTTCGGCTTGACGGGCGTCGCCGCAGCCGCGGGTGCCGATGCCTTCTGTGCGTCGTAGCGCGAGAGGACGTACCATCCGCCGCCCGCGATGACGCCGAGCACCACCAGCGCCGCGAGGATCTTGAGCCAGGGCCGGCGCGGCTCGATAGGCCAGTCGAGACTGATCTCGGTGCGCGGCTCCTCGATGTGATGTGTCGGCGCCGGCGGCGGCGCATCGTACTCGACGGCAGCTCGACTCGCTGGCGTTTCGGCCACCAGGCGCGCGAACGAGTTGGTGAACGGACTCTGCGCGTGCGCATCCATTTCCGACGGCGCGATCGATGCCTCGGATGTGAGCGTGCGCGGCTCGGACCGCGTCTCCGTGTGCGGATGGAACGCGAGCGGAGATTCCATCGCTGGGGATGCGGGCGCCGCGGCGCTCGCGACGCTTCCGTTTTCGCGACCGTTGCCGTTTCCGTTGTGCACCGGAATCGCGACGGTTCCGTTCGACCCACTGTTCCGCGACATGCTGGGCGCAGGCGTGCGATCGAACGTCGGCGCCGCAGGCGTGCGGTCGAACGTCGGCGCCGCAGGCGTGCGATCGAACGTCGGCGGCTCGGGCACATCGATCCACGGGAGCGACGAGGTGCGCGTGGTGCGCTCCGGTGGCGGCGAGATCGTGAACGACGGCGGAGGAGCGACGGGCGGCTTCGCTGCTGGCGTCGCGACGGGTGGCGGCTCGATGTCGAGCACGGCCGGCGCGACATGAACCGGCGCTACATGGGCCGGCGCCGGGTCGACGGGCTGCGCGACGACAGGCTGTTCGACGATCGGTTGTGCGATTGGGGGCGGTGCGGACGCCATCGTCGTCGTCGCCTGTGCCGCGCGACGCGACTCGAGTGCCGCGCGCGCAGCAACGACCAGCGGATGATCCTGGCCCATCGCGCCGGTACGCACTTCGAGCGCACGCTCGCGGTGACGAATCTCCTCGTCAACGCGGCCGCGCGCGCCGTTGATCTCCGCCAGCGTCTCGAGCGCAGTCGCCACCGCGAGATCGTTCGGCAGCTTCAGCTTCTCGCGAATCTCGAGCGCGCGGCGCGCGAATGCCTCGCCGCCATCGTAGTCCTCCTGATGCAGCCGCACTTTCGCGAGGCTCGTCAGAATCGCCGCGATCTCGGGATGGCTCGCGCCGAGCGCCTGCTCCTTGATCGACAGGAGGCGCTGGAGCAGCGGGCCGGCCGACGCGTACTCGTTTCGGCGAAAGTAGAGGCGCGCGAGATTGTTGAGCGTGACAGCAACATCGGGATGCGACTCGCCGAGATGCTGCTGGCTGATGCCGAGCGCACGCTGGAACAGCGGCTCGGCCTGGTCCAGCTCACCGCGCGCGTAGTGCAGCGCCGCCAGATTGTTGATGTTCTGAACGAGGCCGAAGTGCTCGGGTCCAAGCACACGCTCGCGGATGGCGAGCGCGCGATGAAAGAGCGCCTCCGCCTGCGCGAAATCCTTCTGCTTGTACTTGAGCTGGCCGAGGTTGCTGAGGCTCGATGCCAGCCGCACGTTGTCCGCGCCGAGCTTCGTCGCTTCGCGAATCGCCGCGAGAAACGACTGCTCCGCGCGCGCAAAGTCGCCGTCCGTGAACGAAAGGCGTCCTGCTTCGTTCTCTTGTTCCCACCGGGTTTCAATCGTGTCGTTCATTTTCCCTCCTCCGATAAGACGCGGAGGAGCGCTTGCTGTAACTGGCTGAGCACGGCAAAATCCGCGCAAGAAAGGGAGAGACAGAATGCCCTCTTGCGGTTTTTGTTCGGGTAGCTATGTTCGAGTCCTCAACTACTCGAGCGGATCAATGCCACGCACCAATTCAGTAGCCAGCGACACCACTTTCCCCGCACTGCAGCGGCTGACGCCGGTGCTCGTCGTCGACTCGGTAGACCAGTGCCTGCCCTTCTGGACAGACCGCCTCGGCTTCGAGGTCACCAATCACGTACCTGCCCCGGATGGCTCGAAGATCTTCGCCATACTCGAGCGCGATGGGATCGAGGTCATGTATCAGAGCAGAGCCAGCGTGCTGGCCGACGGCACGGTGGCGCAGACCGAGCTCGATGGACATTCGGTAGCCCTGTTCATCACCGTGGGCTCGCTCGACGACGTGGAGCGCAGGCTCTCAGGCGCACCCATCGTCAAGCCTCGACACGACACGTTTTATGGAAGCACCGAGATCTACGTGAAGGAACCGGGAGGCAACACGGTCGGCTTTGCGCAAATGAAGTAATCCGCGGCACGGGACGACGTTACGGGCGATAGCCTATCGAGATGTACGCCTGGGTGTGATGACGCGCCGCTCCGGCGAGCGAGTAGCCTATTCCGCCCAGGATATTCACGCCGGGCACACGAACCATCCAGATTCCGTCCGTGTGCCAGCTGCCCTCGATTCCCACCACCTGGGTCCATGCGCCGAGGTCATCGCTGGCGCTGCCGATCCAGTAGTAGGGGCGCCAGATGGAGCCCGGGATCGATGCGCGCATCGTCGCGACTGCCCGGCCCGTGACAGCCGCGATCGGGAGCACCGGCATCGAAACACGCTGCGCGAGAAGGGCCGTGTCGACGAGCGGCGGTGCGAGCCCGCCGAGCGCGAACTTCTCGTACGCGATGTCGCGCGAGATTCGCCCGTACATTGCGTCCAGCGCGAGCGCGTGCCCGAATCGGTTCACCGCGAGAGAGCCGGTCGCGATGATGCGCGTCCAGCTCTCGCCCCCGAAATCTCCCGTGGAGAGTGCCGCGCCGAGTCGCTCGGCGATGCGCCAATCGGCGGGGGTCTGCAGCATGCCGCCGCGCACGGAAAGCTCCGCAAGCGCGCGGCGTGCGGGTGCAGCGAACACCGGATCCACGGTGCCATACGAGACGAGCGCGCGCACGTCGACTTCGTGCGACCGCTTGTCGTCGTCCAGCTCCGTCCAGGCGGACACGCCGCGGTAGCGCGCGTCGAGGGCGATTGGTGCCGCGAACGAGTGCTGACGCGATGGCCGGTTCTCGAGTGCGAACGCCTCCACGCCAAACATCGGCCGGCTCCCGCGAAATGCGGCGCCGAGCGATGCGCCGCGCCAGCTCGCGCGATCGCCCCACTGTCCCTGCAGCAGCCAGGTGAGCTTGCCCACGGGATCGGTGCCGGCGTATGCGAGCCCACCGGACTTTCCCTCACTCGCCCAGCTCACGGACACCAGCAGTCTCTGCTCGCGTGGGCCGAGCCCGTACGCGCGATCATCCGGTAGCCGCACGACGTCGAGCGAGTCGAGCATTCCGCCGGGCGGCTGCGACGCGACCCACGGATACAGCGCGCGAACGGAGTCGTTGTGCGCGATGACCTTCGGCGAGAGCGCGGAATCGAGGGCGATGCGCGCGATGTCGAGGCCGCGCGAGTGAAGGCGAAGGAAGTACACCCACCCATCCGCGCTCACGTCCGGGTACAGCGCGGCTCCACTGACATTCGTGAGCGCCGCGACGCTCCCCGTCGCGCGATCGAGGCGCACGATGTTGGCCACGCCGCCCGCCTCACTCGTGAGCACGAGCACCGAGTCGCCGCGCGCGAACGCAGGCGCGTACTCACTCGCGCTCGGGTCGCCGATCACGGACATCACTCCGGTGGACGCGGGCATTGTCGCCACGTGCCAGGTGTTCCGAAATTGCACCGCGAACGTGATCGCGCTTCCATCCCGCGAGAAGCGCGGACGATCGTACCGGTGCGTCGCATCGCCCATCGCGAGCACCGTGATCGCGCCCGTGGCCATCTCCACTCGCACGAGATCGCATCGGCCGGCGACGCACCGATCCGCGACGATCGATCCATTCGGCGAGACATCGGCGTGTCGAATCCCGGCGCCGTGCGTGATCCGCTGCACGGATCCCGATTGCCAGTGCCAGACGAAGAGGTCGCGGCGGTACACGCCGTCGCCGCGCGCGCCGAGACCGGTGAGCAGCACGCGCTCGCCATCGGCGAAGAAGCGCGGCTCGGCGAACGACATTCCGCTCCGCGGCCACAGGCGCGCGACTATCTCGAGCGGCGGCGCGCGCGGCGGAACCGCGGCCACGTCCTCGGGGTCGAGCGCGTGGGCGCGCGCCCGTGCGCGCCCGGCGCTGTCGTCGGTGCGACGATTGAGATTCAGAATCACGACGCGGGGCGCGCGCTCGCGATCGCTCACGACGAACGCGAGCAGCGAGTCGCCGGGCGCGAGCGCCGGCGCGCCCGTGGCCCAACGCAATCGCTGCACGAGTGCTCCCTCTCCCGCGCGCGGCACCGTGTCGGCCGCCGAGACGAGTACTGAGGGCTGCGGGCCGCCCGCGCTGGCATCCATGGCATCGTGGGTGAGCTCCGCCGCGAACCGTCCGTACAATTCGTCCGGCGGCGTCCCGAACACACCAACGAATGCGTCATCGAACGTGCGCGGCACGCGGGCGGTCATGCGCCTCCAGAGATGCACGACACTCGAGTCTCCGTTGCGCACCGCGAGCCATTCCAGAAAGGCCGACCCGGCGAGATACGCCATGTCGCCACCCTCGAACCGCGAGGAGCCGTCCAGCGCCCCATAGGTGGGCAGCTGCCCCTCGATGGCCCACTGTCGCAGCACCGCGGATCGCGCGACGCCGTGCGGACGACCGATGCCGCGCACGATGCGCCCTTCGACGAAGGTCGCGTACCCTTCCGTCACCCAGCGCGGCGCGTGCACCGCGATCGGCCCCAGCTTCACCGGCAGCAGCCGAGTGAGGCGACGGATCTTGGGATTGCGCGATTCGCGCGTGAGATGGGCGATGTGCGCGAATTCGTGAATCGAGAGCTGATCGCTCCACGATCCGTTGCCCAGCGTCGACGCGGGATCGGGAGGTGTCGGCCAGAGAAAGATCAGCGGATGATCGAGCAGCGGCAGCGCGAAGCCGTTGGACAGATTGTTCGGATCTTCGACGATCACCGTCACGCGCTTGGACGGTGCGCTGCCGACGAGCGCCGCAACGGCGTCGTGGGCCGCGTCGATACGCGAGGCGACATCGCGCGTCCATGGCGCGGCGTCGGCGGTGAAGAAGAAGCGAAAGTAGCGCGTGTCGAGCGTGCGCCACCGGAGATGCGGCAGAGTGGTCTCTTGCGCCGCGGCGGGGAGGGCGCAGAGAGCGGCCGCACAGACGATCGAGCACGACAAAAAGAAACGAAGCGCGGCGCGACTCATGGCGCCAAGATGAACCACCGCGTGCGATCCAACAACGACGCGGTTCACATGGCCGCGCCTTCGTTGCATCTTCAATGGATGCCTTCCGGAGAAAGTCGCGTGGATGACGCATCGATGAAGAAGATCGTCGATCTCTTGCCGCAGGGTGGCTGCCCGCTGGCCGATGTCGCCACGGCGGGGCAGCCGGATGCGGCAGTGTGGGCAGAGCTTGCGCGAGCGGGATTCAAGGCCGTGGTCGATCTTCGCGAAGCGAGCGAGTTCCGGGGACACGACGAGCCCGGCGAGATCGCGCGCGCAGGTCTTCG
>JAQBQC010000382.1 GCA_028287205.1 Gemmatimonadota bacterium | reverse complement strand
CAGTTGCGCGCACTCCCTTCATGAAGTGGGGACAGGAGGAGATGTCCCCGTTCGAAGTCGCATCGCTCGACGGCAATTCTCCATATCCCTTCGTGATTCACTGGGCAGGGCTGAAGCATCTCCGTCTGCGGCGGATGGTTCGTGCGGACATACTCACGCACTTCGAAGCAGCGTACTACCGGCGGCTCGCCTTCGGCGGTGCCCGCCGGTGGGCCAGGCTCGTGCAGGATGAGACCGAGCGCTGGTACCGCCGGGCGGGACGACTCATCGCGCGTGCCCGACCGTCGTGAATTTGCGTTCGAGTGCGAACTACATCACGAATATCTCGCTGTCGGAGACGAGCGGTGGCTGGAGCGGCTTCAACGCCGCGATGTTCGCCAGCCTCGCGCGCCACTACGCACTCGAGTACGTCGGACCGATCTCGCCGCCCGCCGACCTGCCAGCGCGCGTCGTCTCGAAGGCGAGGCGTGTCGTGGGCCGTCCCGGCAGCTTTCAATTCTACTCGCAGCGCCGCCTCGAGCGCATCGCGAGAGAGATCGAGCAGCGCGCGCGCAGCAACGTCGCTTTCGATTTTTTTCATGGGTCCACACCGTGGATCGCCTACGCTCCGCCAGTTCCGTATGCCTGTTATCTCGCTGTGTGCTTCTCCACCTACATCACCATCTATCATCGACGAGCCGACTTCAGTCGCGCGGACGTTGCTCGCATCGAGCGGCAGGAGTCGGCGTGGCTGCGCAGGGCCACGCGCGTATTCTTCTCATCGAAGTGGGCGCTGGAGGAAGCCGCGCGAGCCTGCCACCTCGATCGCTCGACGCTTGCCGTGGCGGGACTCGGCGGACATGTCCCGATCCCGAGTACCGACAGCTATTCTGGCGGACACGAGTTCCTGTTCGTGGCGCTCGACTTTGCGGGAAAGGGGGGTGAGGTATGCGTCGACGCGTTCCGGCGCGTGCGTCTCGAAGCTCCCGATGTGCAGCTGCGAATTGTTGGCGCGGAGCCTCCGAATGGAGTTCTCGACATTCCCGGCGTGACATACGAGGGGCCGCTCGACAAAACCATCGGCTCGGAGATGAAGCGCCTTCAGGAGCTGCTCGCCTCGGCGTTCGCGCTCGTCCACCCGACGGTGAAGGACGCGACACCGCAGGTGATCATCGAGGCGGCGTATCACGGCTGTCCGGTGATCGCGCCGAAGAGCTTCGGCATTCCCGACATGGTGATCGATCGTGTCACGGGATGCCTGGTGCCGCAACCACCAGAGGCGGCGGTGATCGCCGACCGAATGTTGTGGCTGTTGCGAAATGCTGCCGAGTACCGACAGATGCGGAGCGCGGCCAGAGAGCGCGCGCTCGCCAGGTTCACGTGGGAGCAGGTCGGCGATCGAATTGCATCGACCCTGACGCCGCTGCTCGCGTGACGCGAGTTCTCTTTATCGGCTATCTGGGCCGAGGACAGACGTCGGGCATGCGGCGCGCGGCGCTCGAGCGCCTGGGGTACGAGGTCGAGGCCGTAGAGGCAGGAGGGCTCTGGAAGGGAAGCGGGTATGCGACACGTCAGCTCGAGCAGCTCACCGCCAGCGGGCCGCGAATCGATGGCCTGAATGCGCGAGTGCTCGCCGCGGCCCAGCGATTCGAGCCACAGCTGGTGTGGGCCGAAAAGCAGGAGTATCTGCGCGCTGAAACAGTGCAGCAGCTCCGAGCCGGAGGTGCCGTCACGCTTCACTACAATCCGGATCCGTACTTCTCACTCTCGTGGAAGCGCACCCGTCTCGCCGATGAATGCGTCAAGCTCTACGACGCGCTTGTCGTCACCAAGCGTTACGAGCTCGATGAGTACCGCCGCCACTCGAAGGGCAGGGTGATGTACTCGCCTCTCGGCTACGACCCGATCGGCCATGCACCGCCGCCCGAGCATGTAGCGAATGCTCGCGAGAAGGTGGTGTTCGTGGGCGGGTGGGAGCCTCGCCGCGAGCGACTGCTCGCAGCAGCTTCGGAGGCGACGAGCGAGGTTGCGGTGTGGGGGTACGGGTGGGACATCGCGCAACGGTCCAGGCTCGATCCTCTGCGCGCGCTTCGCCTGGGTCGCCTCACTCCTGGTCGCAGCGTGTACCTCGGTGCGCCGCACAATCGCCTGTCACCCACACTCCGCGCCGGTGAGGGATCCAATGGCGAGATCTACGAGGAGCGCTACGCGGGCGTCGTCGCTGGCTCACAGATCGCACTCGGCTTCCTTCGCGAGCTCAATCCAGACCAGCACACCACACGGTCCTTCGAGATTCCGGCGATTGGAGGGTTCATGCTCGCGGATCGCACCGACGACCATCGCGAGTTTTTCGAGGAGGGGAGGGAGGCTGAGTACTTTTCGACCGACGATGAGTTTCGCGACAAGGTGAAGTTCTATCTCGCCAACGAATCCGCCCGGCTGCGCATCGCTCGGGCCGGCCACGAACGCTGCATGACATCCGGCTATTCCTATGACGATCGCATTCGCGCAGTGATGAACGAGCTGAAGCTGTGACCGTCGCAATGGCTTCGTCGGCTTCGGCCATGAGGCGCATCCAGCCGCTTCTGCGCGCGCTTCTGTTGGTCGTCATGGTTCTGCCGCTCATCGTGGCCTCTGTCGTCCACTCGCCCGTCCCCTTCGAGA
>JAQBQC010000131.1 GCA_028287205.1 Gemmatimonadota bacterium | reverse complement strand
AAGCACAGGCGCCAGCTTGAACGGCACGCGTCCGGCGCAGATCAGCACGTCTGCCTGGCGCGGCGAGAAGCTCATGCGCTCCATGCCGAAGCGCGCGAGATCGAAGCGCGTTGCGGCGGTCGCCATGAACTCGATGGCGCAGCACGCCGTCCCGAATGGCATGGGCCAGAGCGACTTGGATCTGCTCCAGTTCACCAGGAAATCGAGGCGCGTCGCGACCCAGCTCTCCTGATTCGAGGGGCCGAACGTCGCATTGGTTGTGCTCTGGGGAGTCGTCTGGCTCAGTCCCATTGCAGCGCCCCCTTCTTCCAGACGTAGACGTAGCCGACGAGCAGAATCGCGATGAACACGAGCATCTCACCGAGGCCGAAGAACGAGAGATGCGCAGCCGAGCACCCACCGTTCACGAGCGGCACATCGCACGAGAGCTGCCGGTAGAAGGTGGCCCAGGGAATCATGAACACCGTCTCGATGTCGAAGACGATGAACAGCATGGCGACCATGTAGAATTTGACGGAAAATCGCTCGCGCGCATCACCGAGTGGCGGGATGCCGGATTCGTAGGCGACTTGTTTGACCGGGGTCGGGCGCGGGCGGATCGTGAGATGGGACAATGCGAGCATCATGACCGCGTTCGCCGCGACGAACCCCACCAGCATGAGAATCGGAAAATACTCGCGACCCATCGTCTCCCAGTTCGTGAAATTTTTCACTATCGCTGTTTAGAAAACTATCGCGGGCGCAATGCCACTGCAATGCGCTTTGCCATGCTCAATGGGGAGGGATACATTCCCCTCCGACCATTGCCTTCCTTCCTCCCCACCCACGAGACATGTCCATCAAGTCCGATCGCTGGATCCGCCAGATGGCGCTTGAGCACGGTATGATCGAGCCCTTCGCCGACCGGCAGGTCCGCGAAGGCGTCATCTCCTACGGCGTCAGCTCGTACGGCTACGACATGCGGGTCGCGACGGAATTCAGGATTTTCACCAACGTCCTCAATTCATTGGTGGACCCCAAGCAGTTCGACCCGAAGTCCTTCGTCGAGTTCGAGGGGGACGTCTGCATCGTCCCGCCCAACAGCTTCGCGCTCGGCCGCTCGGTGGAGTACTTCCGGATTCCGCGCAACGTCATCACCATCACGGTGGGCAAGTCGACGTATGCGCGATGCGGGATCATCACGAACGTGACGCCTTTCGAGCCCGAGTGGGAGGGCTTCGTAACGCTCGAGATCTCGAACACGACGCCGCTACCGGCCAAGATCTACGCCAACGAAGGCATCGCGCAGGCGCTTTTCTTCGAAGGAGATGAAGCGCCCGAGACGTCCTACGCCGACCGAAAGGGGAAATACCAGGGGCAGCGCGGAGTGACGCTTCCCCGCCTGTAGCCTCGCACGAACCGCGGCTCACGAAAGGTCACATGAGCATCCTATAAAGTGACCGCGGTGGGGAGGACTCGTCTGCCGAGTAGCGTACCGTACCACGCGCTACGCTGCCGGCAAGTGACCGGCAGCCTCCCTGATATCGCGAGGAAGCATGAAGAAGCAGATCGTCCTCATGGCGCTCGGCGTCGTGGCTCTTGGGTGCAGCAACGATTCGACCAGCCCGTCGAGCGCCAATCCCGACGCGACGGCGTGCAGCAAGGGCTCCATTTCCGCCGGTGATGTGAAAACTGGTGCCATCACTGCAGCGTCGTGCGTGCGCTACGATTTCGCGTACTCCCAGGACAGCACTCCTTTCGACAACTATTCGTTCAAGGCCGAGAAAGGCAAGGGCTACATGTTCCTGCTCGAAAACGCGGATCTCACGACCAATTGGGACGCGCTGCTCGAGCTCGTGACGGTGAATCCGAGCACGGGCGAAGAGCAGCTGCTGGCGATCAGTGACGATGAGGGCAACCACGGTTTCTCGCGCATGTACTTCATCGCACCGGTGTCCGGTACCTTCTTCATTCGCGCGGGCGGTTACGACCTCAGCGACGTCTCGAGCTACAAGCTCACCGCGCGCTCGTGCGACTCGCCGATTCCGCAGATCACCGACACGCTCGTTGCGTCGACACAGACGCTCTCGTCGAGCGACTGCGTGCTCGCGCAGCCTGGCTTCATCGATGACAGCTCGCACGTGAAGCTGTTCTCACTGCAGATCGCTGCGAACGAGACGAAGACCGTGACGGTCACCTCGAACGACTTTCCTCCGGGATTCCAGATCTACGGTCCTGCGTGGGGCGTCTCGTGCAACTACGATTACGAGGGCTGCGGCGGCGGTGTGGCGAGCGTGAACAAGTCGAGCTCGGAGTCGTTCACGATCACGGCCGAGGGCGACGTGAGCTGCAACTTCGCGCTTCAGGCGGCGGAGCACGTCGGTCCCCTGGCAGCACTTGCGTCCCCAGTCGTCTCGGCATGCCAGTTCTACAACTTCCCGGGACAGTACACGGTCGCCGTCGGCTCGTTCTATGACGCCACGGGCTCGTTCACGATCGCGGTGTCGAAGGGAGCGCCTCCCCCGCCGCCAAGTGTCGTCGGAGCGGAAGTGAAGACGAAGAATCCGACGCTGAATTTCCTGCGACGGAAGCCGATGCGCGCAACCGAGTATCTGAATCGCGCTGCGTAATTCGCTCGACAGCAACAATCGAAACGGGTGCGGCGATCGATTCGCCGCACCCGTTTTGCTTTCAATACCACCACTGCCTCAGCCCGTGCCGCCGCCCGCTTTTTCCTCGCGAGTGCCCGCCATGGCCACGATGTAGTCGCGGTTCATGCGCGAGATGGTGTCGATGCTGATCTCCTTGGGGCACGCGATCTGACACTCTCCGTGCAGCGTGCACCCGCCGAATCCCTCGGCGTCATGCTGCGCGACCATCGCGATCACGCGCCGATAGCGCTCGGGTTGTCCCTGCGGAAGCTCGGCGAGATGCGTGATCTTGGCCGCGGTGAACAGCGATGCGGAGCCGTTGGGGCACGCGGCCGCGCACGCGCCGCAGCCGATGCACGCCGCCGCATCCATCGCCAGATCCGCCGCGACCTTCGGGACCAGGATGTTGTTCGCATCCTGCGCGCCGCCCGTATTCGCGGTGATGAATCCTCCCGCCGCCACGATGCGATCGAGCGCGCCGCGATCGACGCACAGATCCTTCACGACCGGAAATGCGCGCACGCGCCACGGCTCCACGAAGATCGTCGCGCCGTCCTCGAAGCTCCGCATGTGGAGCTGGCACGTAGCCGTCCCCTCGTTCGGCCCGTGCGCCATGCCGTCGATCATCATGCAGCAGCTGCCGCAGATGCCCTCGCGGCAGTCGTGATCGAACGCGATCGGCTCCTCACCGCGAAGCGTGAGCTGCTCGTTGACCACATCCATCATCTCGAGGAAGGATGCCTCGGGGCTGATATCCGCCGCCTTGTACTCCACCATCTTCCCAGGCGCCTTGGGTCCCGCCTGCCGCCAGACGCGCAACGTGACATTCATTTGTAGCTCCGCTGCGCCAGATGCACGTACTCGAACTCGAGCGGTTCCTTGTTGAGCACCGGGCCCTGGCCGTCGCCGGCGAACTCCCACGCGGCGACGTAGGCGAAGTGCTCGTCGTCGCGAAGCGCCTCACCGTCGGGCGTCTGGAATTCCTCGCGGAAGTGACCGCCGCACGACTCGCGGCGCTGCAGCGCATCGAGGCACATCAGCTCGGCGAGCTCCAGAAAATCGGCGACGCGCCCCGCCTTCTCGAGCGCCTGATTGAGCGTGTCGCCGCTGCCGGGAACGTTCACATCGCGCCAGAACTCCTCTCGCAGCTTCGGAATCAGCTGCAGCGCCGTCTTGAGCCCCTCCTCGTTTCGCGCCATCCCGCAATACTCCCACATGATGCTTCCGAGCTCCCGATGGAACGAGTCGACGGTGCGGGAGCCCTTGATCGCGAGAAACTGTTTCGTGCGGCTCGCGACCTGCGCCTCTGCCGCGCGAAACGCCGGGTGCGTCGCGTCCACCGGCGCGAGCTTTTTCGACGCCAGATAATCCGCGATCGTATTCGAGATGATGAAGTAGCCGTCGGCGAGCCCCTGCATGAGCGCGCTCGCGCCGAGCCGGTTGGCGCCGTGATCGGAGAAATTCGCCTCGCCGATGACGTGCAGTCCCGGGATCGTGCTCATGAGATTGTAGTCGACCCAGAGCCCTCCCATCGTGTAGTGCACGGCGGGATAGATCCGCATCGGCACCTTGTACGGATTCTCATCCGTGATGCGCTCGTACATCTGGAAGAGATTGCCGTACCGCTCGCGGATCGCATCCTCGCCCACGCGCGCGATCGCCGATGCGAAGTCGAGGTACACGCCGAGTCCCGTGGGTCCGACGCCGCGACCCTCGTCGCACACGCGCTTTGCGGCGCGTGAGGCGATGTCGCGCGGCGCGAGATTGCCGTAGCTCGGATACATGCGCTCGAGATAGTAGTCGCGCTCCGCTTCCGGGATCTTGTCGGGCGGCCGCTTGTCGCCTTTGGCGAGCGGCACCCACACGCGGCCATCGTTGCGCAGCGACTCCGACATGAGCGTGAGCTTCGACTGATATTCGCCGCTCTTCGGGATGCACGTGGGATGAATCTGCGTGAAGCACGGGTTCGCGAACGCCGCACCGCGCTTGTAGGCGCGCCAGATCGCCGTCGCGT
>JAQBQC010000375.1 GCA_028287205.1 Gemmatimonadota bacterium | reverse complement strand
CTTCCATGCCTGCAGTTGCTCGACGGTGATGGAATCCGCGAGTGAACAGCCAGCGCCAAGATCGGGAAGCAGCACGATCTTCTCGGGCGACAGAATCGCAGCCGTCTCGGCCATGAAGTGCACGCCGCAGAACACGATCACGTCAGCTTCGGTACTTGCCGCCGCACGGGACAAGCCGAGCGAGTCGCCCACGACGTCGGCGACGTCCTGCACCTCCGGTCGCTCGTAGTTGTGCGCCAGGATGACTGCGTTCTTCGCCCGCGCGAGCTCGCGAATCGTTTCCGCCAATTCATATTCGTTCATTGTCATGCTCATGTTGCGGAGGTAGTTAGCGCGCCAGTACGGGAGCTCGTGTGTCGCTGAGCGAATGCTCGGCGCGGGCGCGGAAAGTCCGCGCGGTAATGGCCGCCACGCGACTCTTCGCGCAGCAGAGCGGCTTCGGTGATGAGGCGCGCCGTGAGCGCCATGTTCGCCTCATCAGTCGCGCCTGCCTGTAGCTCGTCCGCAATCTTCCCCAGAGACTGGAGACAGGTGCGAAGCCCCGTGCTCGTACGCTCGATGCCGGCGTGTTCCCACATGAGTGCACGAATCTCGTTCGCCGCGACTCGCGCGGAGTCTCGATTGCCGGGCGGCGGAACAGTCCACCGACGCGCTTCCGGAACACGGTCCAGAGGCGCTGCCTCCACCACGTCGTTCGCAACGCGCTCGGCGAACACGAGTCCCTCAAGCAGAGAGTTGGAGGCCAGCCGATTCGCCCCGTGCACACCCGTGCACGCAACCTCGCCTGCCGCGGACAGACGCGACACCGAAGTGCGGCCCACCAGGTCCGTCACGACGCCGCCCATCGCGTAGTGTGCGGCGGGCGTCACCGGAATCGGTTGGCGACGTGGATCGATGCCGCGCGCCATGCACACGGCGAAGATCCCCGGAAAACGCGACGCGAAGAGATGGCCGAGATGCGTGGCGTCGAGAAACACCTGACCCGTCTCTCGTTGCGCGCGAGCCACCGCGCGCGCCACAACATCGCGCGGGGCGAGCTCGGCCAACGGATGAACAGCGCGCATGAAGCGATCTCCCAACGCATCCAGCAGCAGCGCGCCCTCTCCGCGCACCGCCTCGCTGATGAGCACGAGCGGCGTCTCCGGCGTGTCGAGCGCAGTCGGATGGAATTGAATGAACTCCATGTCCGTCAGCTCGGCGCCGGCGCGGTGCGCAAGGGCGTAGCCGTCGCCGGTAGCTACCGAAGGGTTCGTCGTGTAGCGATATACCTGACCGCATCCGCCCGTTGCGAGCACTGTAGCGTCGGCAATGATCTCGACTGCGCGTCCGCGCTCGCTGACACGGGCGCCGTAGCACACGCCATCGTGGACGAGAAGCTCCAGTGCCCGCGCGTGCTCCAGCACCGCAATGCGGCTGTCGGAGCGCACACGCTCCACGAGCATTCTCACCACTTCTGCGCCGGTGCGATCGCCGTGTGCGTGTACGATGCGGCGCTCGGAGTGCGCGGCTTCGCGGCCGAGAAGAAATTCACCGCGCGGACCGACATCGAAGTGAACGCCGGCCGCGCGCAGCTCCTGGACACGCCGGGGGCCTTCGGTGACCAGCACGTCCACGGCGTCGCGATCACAGAGGACGCCGCCTGCGGCGAGCGTATCGCGCCGATGCAGTGCCGGCGAATCGCCGGCGCCGAGCGCGGCGGCAATGCCACCTTGCGCGTAGGATGTCGCGCTGTCGAGCAGCGACTCCTTGGTGAGCAGCACGATGTCCGCGGGATTGGCGCACTGCTCGGCCGCACGCCATGCGGTGTGCAGCCCCGCCACGCCGCTCCCGATCACGAGTACGCGAGTGCGTATCCTGTCGGCCGGAGGAGTGGGCGAGCCATCGTCAGTTGTTTCGCTGAGGGCGCGCGCGCCGGAGGATAGCGCGGCCGAAGGAGATGTGGTCATTCAAAATCCCCATTGGTAAAGAAGCAACTCTCTGCGGGGCCGGTTGGGAAACGCCTTGGTCCGTCTGCTTTGACGGACCCTCGCAGAGAGTGGCGCGATCAGTTGCGCCGTATTGGTATACGCTTGAAGACTAGCATCCGTTCCACATCGGTGTGCAGCACGCGTGGGTGAGCGCAACGCGCTAATCGCGCAGTCGCGAGAAAGCATGATTTTCGCTGTTCGTGGACCAGCGATCCCGGCCGCCGCTGTTCACCCGTTTACGCTGCTGAGGAGATCGCTGAGCCCCGAGCTCGCAAGCGAAAAGAGTGGCTGCTGGGGCCCGCAGTCGGGCCCCACACTGCCCGACAGTCGCGCCGATCCTCTGTAGAGGCGGCCGAGCATCATCGATGCTTGCCCACCCAGGCATTTGGATTTATAGTCGGTTGCGTCCTATTTCCGCCACCGGCAGCCTGCGAGGAGAGATGATTTCGTCGAAGCGCAGGCTCCGTGCACGTCGCGGAACGGTACTGGTCCTCGTCGCTCTGTCGATGACCTTCGTGATGGCAATGATGGCCTTCGCCGTCGAGACGTCGCGTTTGATGTCCAATGCCTCGGAGCTCCAAAGCCTCACGGACGCATCGGCCCTGGCCGCTGGCTACGGCCTCGTGAAGGTGCGAAACGCATCTTACACCACGATCGCCGACTCCACGGCAACTCTCAACAAAGTCGAGGGAGCCTCGAGGGCCGTTACGTACAGAGTGGGGAAGTGGAATACGGCGACGAAAAGTCTCGACACGTCGGGCGCAGTCACGATTGCCAATGCAGACGCAGTGCAAGCCACGGCGACACTCAGTGCGACGCATTTTTTCGGTGGCCTGATTGGAACCACCAACGCGTACAGCATCAAGCGGTCGGCGATCGTGTGGACCGGCGGCTCGATCAATTCCACGAGCTGTCTCAAACCGTGGGCGATCTCGCTGTCGTCCGTCAAGGTGCAGCTGGGTTATCCACCCGGCAATACGACGCCTCTTACCGAGGCGGACATTACCGCACTGAACGCCGGTGCGGCGAACGACATCCTCACAATCAAGCATGGCGGAGGCGGTGACGTCTCCACCAACGGGCAGGTGGCGCCGGGCGCCTTCGGCGCGCTTCAGTTTCCCGGTAACAATGGGGCGAGCGACTACCAGGCATCAATTGAAGACCAGACGTGCTCGGAGCCCCTCATCTCGATAGGCGACCAGTTATCCTCCGAGCAGGGCAACATGGCCGGACCTACCAGGAAGGGCGTCTGCACTCTCTGCGCCTGCTCCAATCCGAACGGACAGAGCGACTTCGTGTGCAGCCCGCCGCCGCTAGTCACCATCGTCCTGTACACCGCGGTGTCGGGAGGCGGTAAGCCGGTATACACCGTGGGCTACTTCGGCGTCTTCAAGATCACCGGGTATCACGGCGCAGGACAGGACGACCAGGTGCTCGGCACATTCGCCGGCTTGAGCGCTCCCGGCGGAGGGTTCTCTCCCATCCCCGGGCCCGTGACGAAGCTCGTGCTCGTGAAGTAGCGCCGCGCACGAGACAGTCGATGATGTCTACGGATCGAACGGATCCTCCTCATCATCCGCCGCCGCAGATCCGCCGACGCCCACGACCTTCTCTACTCGCAACACCTGACGTTGCGTCGCGCCACCCGACGTCATCGTGACGACATAGTCGCCGCTCTCCACGAGCGCAGCATTGCGCCCGCCGAAAAATCCGCCGCCCGGTATCGCCTTGCTCGCGCGCACGGCAGTCGACACCTCGCTCAGCACCTCCTGCGTCACTGGGCCCTCGCCCTCTCCCTCGGCGCCGCCCTCTGCTCCCGCCGCCGCTCCGACCTTCTTCGTGCTGTCCGCTGCGCCACCCTTCCTGTGTGGCAACGGGCTCTCACCCGCCCGCTCCACGAAGCGCCCGCCACCACCGCCCCCACCGCTCGCGCGCTGAAAGAGCTCACTCACCGTTCCATTCTCGTAGTGCTCGCGGATACTCTCGAGCGCGGCCCTGGGAGCAACGCCGGCCTTCTCGAGTGAATCGAACACGTGATCGAGCTTGCGCGCGGTCACCAGACTGTCGCGCCGGCCTGCTGGCGTGAGCGGTGTAGGGACTGGTGGCTTGGCCTTCAAGTCCCACATGATGTGGTGCAGGCCCGCACCGCCGCGTCCCGAGAGTGTCTTCAGCGTGTCGCCCTTCGTGTTCGTGATCACGATCTTCACCGAGTCCTTGGGCGACCCGCTCGTGAGGCGGTACACGATGTCCGCCCCGAATGGCGCACTTCGGCCCTTGAACGTCCCCTGTCCGGAAGAGATGTCGGCACCCGGCGCCTCGCCGAACGTGTAGCTCGTCTTCGGCGCGAAGAGATAGGTGCCCTTGGCGAACACGCTGTCGTTGAGCTGCTCGAGCGAGGCTACATCAGCGATCCAGATCCCGCGTCCGTGCGTCGCCGCGATGATCTCGTGGTCGCGCGGGTGAATTTTGAGGTCGTGCACCGGCACCGTCGGCAGCCCGCTCATGAATTTCTGCCAGCTCTGTCCGCGGTCGCGCGAGATGTACGCGCCCACATCCGTTCCGACGTAGAGCAGATTGCGATTGACCGGATCCTCGCGCA
>JAQBQC010000359.1 GCA_028287205.1 Gemmatimonadota bacterium | reverse complement strand
ATCAGTGGCGGTTCACGACGCTGGCGATCGCCGTCGCGGTCGTGCTCGTGGTGATCGGCGTCGGGCTGAACCTTCGCTACATCCGCGGATCGCTCTTCGGGCCGGTGCTCGGGCGCAGCGAAAAGCGTCGCGAGACGGACCATACCGCGACCACGAAGCGGGGCCACCGGAAGTAGCGTCTGCCCCTTGGCGGTCGTGGTATCTTTCGGCATGGCTCACGCACTTCCTACGATATACGCCACCACCGTTCTCGGTGTGCGGCGCGACGGCAAAGTGGCCGTCGGCGGCGACGGGCAGGTCAGCGTCGGCGAGACAGTCATGAAGTCCAATGCGCAGAAGGTTCGGGCGTTGCGGGGCGGAAAGGTGCTCGCGGGATTTGCGGGCGCGGCCGCCGACGCATTCACGCTTTTCGAGAAGTTCGAGGAGAAGCTCGAGCGCTATCCGGAGAACCTTCCGCGCGCTGCGGTCGAGCTCGCGAAGGACTGGCGCAGCGATCGCGTGCTGCGCCGCCTCGAGGCCCTTCTCGTGGTCTGCGACAAGAGTCACGGTCTCATCATCTCCGGCACGGGCGACATCATCGAGCCGGACGATGGCATTCTCGCGATCGGCTCGGGCGGATCCTACGCCCTCTCGGCCGCGCGAGCACTGCTCGCCAACACGCAGCTGAGCGCGCGGGACATCGTGCAGCACTCGCTCGAGATCGCGGGCGACATCTGCATCTACACGAACAAGAACATCACAATTCTGGAGCTCTAGCGGCACTTCCGGACGCGCCGGCGCATCAGCGCCTGGCTTGCACCCGCACGCCGCATTTGATCATGCCATCGAATCGCACGCAGCAGGCAGTAGCACGGCTGGCCGATCTCACCCCGCGACAGATCGTTGGTGAGCTGGACCGCTACATCGTCGGACAGGGAAACGCGAAGAAAGCCGTTGCAATCGCGCTCCGCAATCGCTGGCGCCGGCAGCAGGCGCCCGACGAGATCCGCGACGAGATCTCGCCGAACAACATCATCCTGATCGGCCCCACCGGTGTCGGCAAGACGGAGATCGCGCGCCGCCTCGCGAAGCTCGCGGCCGCGCCGTTCATCAAGGTCGAGGCGTCCAAGTTCACCGAGGTCGGATACGTCGGCCGCGATGTGGAGTCGATGGTGCGCGACCTCGTCGAGAGCGCGATCGACATGGTGCGCAACGAGCGCGAGAGCGACGTCGAAGATCTCGCGTACGAGAAGGTGGACGACCGGCTGCTGGATCTCCTGCTCCCGAAGCCGACGAGTGAATCCGCGGCCGCGGATGCGGCAGCTGCGCACGCGGCGAACCCCGTGCAAACCGGCCCCGCGCTCTTCGTCGTGAATCCGAGCGGCGAGACGTCGCGCGAGCCCGCGGATGAGGTGGGCGCCGAGCGCTATCGCCGCACGCGCGAGAAGCTCAAGCAGCTCCTCATCGATGGCAAGCTCGAGGACCGCGAGGTGGAGGTCGAGGTGACCGGCGGCAAGGGCCCGATGTTCGACATGATGGTTCCGCAGGGTGCGCCGGAAGGGATGGAGAACTTCACGGACATGCTGCAGGAGATGATGCCGAAGCGCCGCAAGAAGCGCACGGTGAAGGTGAGCGAAGCGCGCCGCATCATCCTCGAGCAGGAGCTGGAGAAACTCATCGATCTCGACGACGTCACCGCGGATGCGGTCGAGCGCGTGGAGAAGATGGGAATCATCTTCCTCGACGAGATCGACAAGATCGCCGGCGAGCGCTCGCAGATGGGCGGCCCCGATGTCTCGCGCGAGGGAGTGCAGCGCGATCTCCTTCCGATCGTCGAAGGCTCGAACGTGCAGACGAAGTACGGCCTCGTGAAGACCGACCATGTGCTCTTCATCGCCGCCGGCGCCTTCCATGTTTCGAAGCCGAGCGATCTGATTCCGGAGCTGCAGGGACGATTCCCGATTCGCGTGGAGCTCACGCCGCTCACCGAGGCGGACTTCGTTCGCATCATGACCGAGCCCGAGAACGCGCTGACGCGGCAGTACTCCGCGCTGGTTGAGGCCGAGGGCGCGTCGCTGATATTCACCGAGGATGGGATTGCGGAGGTGGCGCGCATTGCCGCGACGGTGAACGACCGCATGGAAAACATCGGCGCGCGCCGGCTCCACACCGTGATGTCGACGCTGCTCGAAGACGTGCTCTACGATCTCCCCGATCGCGGCAAGGAAGCGATCACCGTGAACGCGGCGCTCGTGCGCGATCGTCTCAAGACGATAGTCGAGGACGAAGACCTGCGCCGGTACATTCTGTGACCGCGTTCGAGGACATCACGCTCGCCAAGCTCCGCGGCCGCGCGAGCGCGAAGTGGACCACGTACCCCGCCGATGTCCTTCCGGCGTGGGTCGCGGAGATGGACTTTCCGTTGGCTGATCCGATCAAGCAGCGGCTGCGGCGCGCAATCGATTCCGACGACTGCGGCTACGCGCATCCGACCGCGCTCGCCGAGGCGTTCGCCGCGTTCGCAAAGTCGCGCTTCTCCTGGACGGTCGACCCATCGCGTGTGCGCAGCGCGCCCGAGGTGATGATCGCGATCGCCGAGCTTCTGCGCATCGTGACGAAGCCCGGCGATGGTGTGGTGATCAATCCGCCTGTGTACCCCCCGTTCGCGATGGTGATCGAGGAGGTGGGGCGCAAGGTGATCGATGTTCCGCTCGCGCACGTGCAGGGCGGCGGATGGGATCTCGATCTCGGTGCGCTCGAGAAAGCGTTCGCCGATGGTGCGAAGGCGTATCTGCTGTGCAATCCGCACAATCCCGTTGGCCGCGTGTTCGAGAAGTCGCAGCTCGAGGCGATTGCGAAGCTCGCGAAGCAGTACAACGTGGTCGTGCTCGCGGATGAGATCCACGGTCCGCTCGTGCTTCCGGGTGCGGTGCACGTGCCGTTCGTGTCCGTGAGCGAGCCGATCGGCGCGGACGCCATCACCATCACCTCCGCGAGCAAGGCCTTCAACATCGCGGGACTCAAGTGCGCCGTGTTCGTCGCGGGATCGCCCGCGATGCAGAGCGCGATGAAGAAGCTTCCGATCGAGCTCCCCGAGCGCGTCGGGCTGCACGGCATGCTCGCCAACATCGTCGCCTTCCAGGAAGGCGCGCAGTACCTCGACGGCCTGCTCGCGCAGCTCGATCGCAACCGCGCGCTCATGGGTCAGTTGATCGGCGTGTATCTACCCGCTGTCCGCTACATCCCACCGCAGGCCGGCTATCTCGCGTGGCTGGATTGCTCCGCACTCGGGCTCGGCGAGGATCCCGCGAAGGTCTTTCTCAAGCAGGGGAAGGTCGCGTTGATGCGCGGGCTCGACTTCGGACGCCAGGGCGCGTGCTTTACGCGCGTGAACATGGGTACGTCGAGCGCGATCCTGAGTGAGATCGTAGGCCGCATGGGGAAGGCGATCGAGGGCACGCGATAGCGCGCGAGCTCCGCGCGCGCTGCGTCGGGCGTCTTGCTCGGCGTATCCCGCGGCCGTTATCTTCACCGCGCTGCGCACTTCTCGAGAGGATAAATGGCCGATACTTCCCATCGCGACTTTCTCGCGATTCCCGACTTCACGCAACCAGAGCTGGTCAAGCTGCTCGATCTCGCCGAGCGGATGCGCAAGGTCGAGTACACCGCGAAACCGCTCGCGGGGAAGTCGCTCGCGATGATTTTCATGAAGTCGTCGACGCGCACGCGCGTGTCGTTCGAGGTCGGCACGTGGCAGCTCGGCGGTCATGCGCTCTTTCTCTCGCCGCGCGATGTGCAGCTCGGACGCGGCGAGCCGATCGCGGACACCGCGCGCGTGCTCTCCCGCTACGTCGATGGGATCATGATCAGGACGTTCGCGCACAGTGAGGTCGAGGAGCTCGCGCGCTACGCGTCCGTTCCGGTGATCAACGGGCTCACGGATCTGCTCCACCCCTGCCAAATCCTCGCCGATCTGCTCACGGTGAAGCAGCACCTCGGCACCTGGGAAGGGAAGAAGATTGCGTGGATCGGCGACGGCAACAACATGGCGAACTCGTGGATCAACGCGTCGTATCGCCTCGGCTTCGAGCTCGCGATCGCGTGTCCCGAGGGCTACGATCCGGATCCCGCCACGCTCGCGCGCGAGG
>JAQBQC010000125.1 GCA_028287205.1 Gemmatimonadota bacterium | reverse complement strand
TCCAGGGCTTTGCTACCGTCTCCATGCGGAAACAGCACCATATGCGGTATTACCCGGCCGTTGGGCCGGCTATCCCCCACCACGAGGCAAGGTCGCTCACGTGTTACGCACCCGTTCGCCGGTCACTACCAGGTTGCCCCAATAGTGCCCTCGACTTGCATGTGTTAAGCACGCCGCCAGCGTTCGTCCTGAGCCAGGATCAAACTCTCCAATAATTTCAGAATAGTTCGAACAGCTCTCCGAACGCCGTCCTTCAGACGCTAGTCTAAAAGACTGCGTCCGGAATCAATCTCGTGAATTTTTCTCTCCCTGTCGCGCACGAGCGCAACAGATCAAAAAGAGCCATCACACAAAATTGTCACTCTCGATTGTCAAACAGCGTCGTTTAAAATCCCCGCATATGATGTTCGCGGGGAGCAGTCATTCTAGTGGCTTGTGACGCACGAGTCAACCCCAAATCACACCCTCATCTACACCCGGCGCGACCCGGAAAAACATCCCCCCACTCAGTCATCGTAGCGGTGCGGATGCCCCGGCGGCTTCGGACGAATCTCGTCCACGTCGTCGTACTCGTCGTCCAAGTCCACGAGGTCCAGATCCGCATCGAGATCATCCTCGTCGTCGATATCCTCATCGTCGTCGTCGAGTTCATCATCGAGCTCATCTTCATCCAGATCCTCGTCGTCCAGCTCGTCGTCGAGCGGTTCATCGTCGACATCGTCGTCGTTGCGCGACCGTGGCACCAGGTGCAACGACTCGAGCTCCTCCAGCATGACCGTGCTTCTCCTGACGGTAAGGGGACTATCTGTAACACCCGCGAATTACAGCGTCGCCCGCTCGCGCTTCGCCTCGCGCGACAGCTTCTTCCGATCGTTCGCATTCAAAAACCGCTTCCGCAACCGGATCGACTCAGGCGTCACTTCGATCAACTCGTCTTCCTCGATGTACTCGAGGGCGCCTTCCAAAGTCAACTCCCGCGGCGGCTCCAGCTGAATGTTCTCATCAGTGGACGTCGTCCGCATGTTCGTCAACTTCTTCTCCTTCGTCGGGTTCACGTCCATGTCCCCCGGACGCGCACTCTCCCCGATGATCATCCCCTCGTACACCGCCGTTCCAGGCGCCACGAACAGCGTTGCACGCTCGGACAGGTTCGCCAGCCCGAACGCGACAGCCGATCCCAGCTCCATCGACACCAGCGTTCCGCGCTTTCGCCCCGCAAGCGGACCCGCCCACGAGCCGTATTCCAGGAAGCGATGGTGGATGATTCCCGTCCCGCGCGTATCAGTCAAGAACTCCGACCGGTATCCAAACAATCCGCGCGCCGGAATGCGATACAACAAGCGCACCAACCCCTGTCCCGGGTTCTTCATCTCGATCATCTCGGCCCTGCGCGGACCGAGCTTTTCGATCACCGCGCCGAGGAACTCCTCGGGCACATCGATCGACAGCTCCTCGTAGGGCTCGAGACGCTCACCGTTCGGACCCTCGCGCGTGATCACGCGTGGACGCGACACCTGAAACTCGAAGCCCTCGCGCCGCATCGTCTCCATCAAGATCGAGAGATGCAGCTCGCCGCGCCCCGACACCGTCCACGTGTCCGTCGCATCCGTGTCGACGACACGCAGCGCGACGTTCCGCTCGAGCTCCTTGAACAGTCGCTCGCGCACCTGCCGCGAAGTGACGAATTTCCCCTCTTTACCCGCAAACGGGGAATTGTTCACCATGAAGTCCACAGAGATCGTGGGCTCCTCCACAGCGATGCCCTCGAGCCGCTCCTGATGCTCGACATCGGTAACCGTGAGCCCAATCTCCACGCCGTCGAGGCCCGCCATCGCGACGATCTCGCCTGAGGACGCTTCCTGGATCTCGATGCGCTCGAGTCCCTCGTAGCCGAACAGCCGCGTCACCTTCGCGATCGCGGCATTGCGCGTCGTCTCCACCGGCAGCAGCGCGACGGTATCGCCCACCTTCACCGTGCCGCGCTCGATCTTGCCGATGCCCAGGCGTCCGAGATACGGGGAGTGATCGATCGTCGAGATCAGCATCTGGAACGAGCCGTTCACATCACCCACCGCAGGCGGGACGTGCTCGACGATTGCATCGAACAGCGTCGCGAGATCGCCGAGCGGTGCATCGAGATCCATCGTCGACGTGCCATTGCGCGCGGAGGCGTACACCACCGGCGCATCGAGCTGCTCGGGTGTGGCCTCGAGCTCGATGAACAGATCGAGCACCTCATCGTGCACGCGCAGCGGATCCGCGCCCGGGCGATCGATCTTGTTGATGACGATGAGCGGCGTGCGGCCGAGCGCGAGCGCCTTGCGCAGCACGAAGCGCGTCTGCGGCATCGGTCCGTCGAACGCGTCGACGACGAGGAGCACACCATCGACCATGCGCAGAATGCGCTCGACCTCGCCGCCGAAGTCCGAGTGTCCCGGAGTATCGACGACGTTGATCTTCACGCCCTTCCAGCGGATGGACGTGTTCTTGGCGAGAATGGTGATTCCGCGCTCGCGCTCGAGCGGATTCGAGTCCATCACGCGCTCCTGCACCACCTGATTCTCGCGGAAAGAGCCCGACTGGCGGAGCATCTTGTCGACGAGCGTGGTCTTGCCGTGATCGACGTGCGCGATGATGGCGACGTTGCGAATTTCCATAGCCGTTAAATATAGCTGGTAACGGCTATTCGAAGCTACTCCAAACGTGTCTCGATCGCGTCTAGCGCGCGCCTACTTTCGCCTTGCCTGCAGGCTCCGGCTTTCCCGCAGGAGCGGCAGCCGCGGGCGGCTCCGCCGTCGGGTCGAGGAAGCTCACCTCCAGACCGCGATTGCGTAGCATGTGCGCGAAGCCGGTCTTGTCGTTCGCCTTCATGTACGCTTCCTTCGCCTCCACCTGCCCTGCATCGACCAGGTCGATCAGCGCGTCGTTGAGCGTGACCATACCCAGCCGCTTCGACGTCTGAATCACCGACGCGATCTGGAAGGTCTTGCCTTCGCGGATCAGATTCGCGATCGACGGGATCGAGAGCAGCACCTCGCGCGCAGCGACGCGTCCGCCACCGATCTTCTTGCACAGCGTCTGCGAGATCACACCGCGCAGCGACTCCGACAACATCGCGCGCACCTGCTCCTGCCGATCCGGCGGGAACTGATCGATCAGTCGATCGATCGTGCCCGCCGCCGACGTTGTGTGCAGCGTTGCGAACACCAGGTGACCCGTCTCGGCCGTCTCGATCGCGATCGACACCGTCTCCAGATCGCGCAGCTCGCCCACGAGCACGATATCCGGATCCTCGCGCAGCGCCGCACGAAGTGCGGTCTTGAACGAGCCCGTGTGCACGCCCACCTGACGCTGCGTGATGATGCACTGCTTGTTCTCGTGCACGAACTCGATCGGATCCTCGATCGTGATGACGTGCTCGCTGCGCTTGCGGTTGATGAGATCGATGAGCGAACAGAGCGTGGTCGACTTTCCGGATCCTGTGGGACCCGTCACGAGCACGAGACCGCGCGTGAGATAACAGAGCTTCTGGACTTCCTCGGTAATGCCGAGCTGCTCCACGCTGACGACCTTCGCCGGGATGATGCGGAACACGGCCGCGCATCCCTTGTGCTCTCGCATCACGTTGCAGCGGAAGCGCCCCGTGCCGGGGATGTCGTGCGCGAAATCCGTGTCGCTCGAGCTGTCGAACTCGCCGCGGTTGCGCTCGGGCATGATCGACTTGACGAGGGCCTCCATCTCGCGCGCCTGCAGTACGGAGGTGTCCGGAATGCGAACCATCTCTCCATCGACGCGCACAATTGGCGGCTCGCCCACGCGCAGGTGAAGGTCCGACGACCCGCGCTGAACCATCATCCGGAGCAGCTCCTCGATGCGATCGCGCTCCGGGCTCATCCCGGGAGCGCCGACCTCGGAGTGCGACTCCTGCACGCTCACCGGCGAAGACGCACGCGGCTGCGCAACGGGCGCGGCGGCTGCACCCTGCGAAGCGCTCGCGGCCTGCGCTGCCGGCTGCTCCTCGACCTGCTTCTGTGCGGAGCCCTGCACGCGTACCACGGCGCGCAGTCCCTCCGCTCGCGGCATCACCTGCACGTCGAACGAGCCATCCTCGGACGTGTACGCGAACGTCGTGGCAGCTCCCGAATCGAGCGCCATGCGCGCATTCCCCGGCGCCAGCTCCTGCAACAGCGCGAGAAGCTGCGGCTCGCTGAAGGCGGTCTTCGTGATCGCGCGCGGAGTGCCGTGCATGTCGAGCTGCGCGGGCACGTCGGAGCCGAGCATGAGGGCGCTCGCGCGATGCGAGACGAGGGCGGCGAGGAAGCGGTCCAGTTGCGCCATTATCAATCCAGTGGGCGCTCGCGCTCGATCATCTTTCGATTGATCAAGCGGACGCCGTCATCGGTTCGGAGCGCCATGAAGCGCGCCGTGCAGTAATTCATGTAATCGAGCACCCGGGGACGCGACGCCCGCACTTCCAGCCGCATGGACCCGACGTGGGTGAGCCCGCCCGCGAGGGTGAGCTGGAGCAGCGCCGTAGGAGCGCTTCCGGGGAGCTCCTCATCGCTCGACGGGGCGTCGAGCACGATCTCGAGTACGCGGTCCTTGGCGATGAGCAGGACCTCGCCCGTGGAGAGGCCGAGCGGGAAAAAGGGGTCGGGCTCGTTGAGCAGCTGCAGGGGGTCTTCCTGGCCGCCCGGAGGGTAGATCTGCGGCGCAAAGAGGCTGCCGCTCAGTAGCTCACCCCCAACCATCGTGATCGAGACGGCCACTCGCTCCTTCTCGATCCGAACGTCGTTCCATGCCTGCGACGGTGACACCGCTGTTTTCCCCTCACAATGGTCTGTGTGGAGACGAGCCCTCGAGCCCTGCCGTCACGATTCGCATTCTGCCAGCGCCCGTGAAAAGTCTCTCAGGGGCATTTCGCCCGAAATCTCCCCTCGGCGACCGAACCCGCCGGGCTCAGGCGTGCAGGTGCAGCTCCCGCTCGTACATCTCCTGCCGCTCGAGCTGAACCGTCACGTGCTGGATGCCGAACAGCCGCATGGCGTCGAGCACGTGCTCGAGCACGTGCTGGTGGCGCTCCGGCTCGCGCACGATCGCGTGCACGCTCATGGCGATGACGTTCGAGGTGACGGTCCACACGTGCAGATCGTGCACCGACTCGATGCCCGGGATCGCGGTGAGCTGATCGCGGACGGAGGCGGCGGAGATGTGAGCCGGCGTCGACTCGAGGAGCACGTCCGTCGAATCGCGCACGAGCGTCCACGCCCCGCGCAGAATCAGCGTGCTCACGATCACCGATGCGATCGCGTCCGCTGCTAGCCAGCCGAGGCGCCAAATGAGCAGCGCCGCGATGATGGTGCCGACGAAGCCGAGCAAGTCGCCCAGAATGTGGAGGTAGGCACCTCGCACGTTGAGATTGTCCTCATTGCTGGGGTGCAGCACCCACGCGGAGATTGCGTTCGCCACGAGCCCGAGCACCGCCACGCCGAGCATCAGCCCGCTCTGCACGGGCTCGGGCGTGCGAAGTCGGTTGATGGCCTCCCAGATGATCCACACCGAGATGAGCAACAGCGTCGCGCCGTTCAGAAAGGCCGCAAGAATTTCCAGCCGCAGATATCCGTATGTGCGCTTGTCCGTCTCGGGCCGCTGGCTGAACCAGGCGACGAACAGCGAGAGCGCGAGCGCCGCGACATCCGTGAGCATGTGGCCGGCATCTGCCAACAGCGCCAGCGAATTCGCGAGGTACCCACCCACCGCCTCGGCCACCAGGATCACGGCTGTTATCGCCAGAGCGATGCGCAGTCGGCTGATGGATCCGCTCTGCCCGTGCGAGTGGCCGTGGCCGGCGTGCGAGTGGCCGTGCGAATGACCTGTGGTACCCGGCCCGTGCGCGTGGGAGTGTGGCATGCGTGAAAGCTTCACCTGCGCTGCGGGCACGTCTAGGTGCGGCGTCGCAATCACTTCTTCGCAGGCACCAGCGCATCGGTAAAGCGCGCGCACTCGAGGATCGCCTCGATCATGCTCGCGGGGTCCGCGCGATTCTGGCCCGCGATGTCGAGCGCGGTGCCGTGGTCGGGCGACGTGCGCGGGAACGGGAGTCCCATCGTGACGTTCACCGCACTTCCGAAGGACGCGACCTTGATCGCCGTCATCCCGACATCGTGGTATGGCGCGAGCACGGCATCGAAGGCGCCGCGCATCGCGCGCACGAACACGGTGTCCGCAGGGAATGGCCCGAGGATGTTCGCGGCGCGCGCGGCCGGAGCGAGCAGCGTGTCGTCTTCCGCGCCGAAGCGGCCACCGTCACCCATGTGCGGATTGAGCGCGCAGAGCGCGATCCTGGGCTCCGCAATTCCGTAGAGCTGCTGCAGCCCGCGGCGCGTGATGTCCGCGCACTCGACGATGCGTGCGTGCGTGAGCTCGCGGTGCACATCGTGGAGCGCGATGTGGGTGGTCACGAGCACCACGCGCAGGCGGTCGGACGCAAGCATCATGGCGACGTGCGAGCCGGTGAGCGCGGCGAGCATCTCCGTGTGTCCCGGAAAGTCGTAGCCGCCGGCGAAGAGCGCGTGCTTGTCGATTGGTGCAGTGACGATGCCTTGCACCTCGCCGGCGAGCGCGAGCGCCGTCGCGCGCTCGATCGCGAGCCCGGCGAGGCGGCCGCCGACTGCGGCGCTGCCGCCGGTGGACCACTCACCGATTTCTTCGTTCGCGGGCACCACGGTGCCGGACGGGCCGACGATCACCAGCTCCGCGCGCGCACGGACGCGAGGATCGGCGATTGCTGCCGCGACGATCTCGGGCCCGATGCCGCGCGGATCGCCGAGGGTGATCGCGAGACGAGGCCTGCTCACTCCGTCACCACGTCGCTGAGCACACGATAGAGTGTCTTCGCATCCGCACGACTGACGTTCTTGCCGATATCCGCGAGGAGCTCGATCTCGAGAGAGCGATGTGCGTAGTCGAGCCTGATCTGGTCACCCGGCCCGACCTCCGCGGATGCCTTCACTCGCTTCCCGTTCACCACCACCGCACCAACGTCGCACGCCTCCTTTCCCTCGGTGCGGCTCTTCACGAGGAGGAGCCGCTTGAGCGCGAGGTCGACGCGCACCGGTCAGATGCGGACGGACACGTAGCTCACCTTCCGCAGCCCATCGAGATAGCGGCGAATCGCCTTCTCTTCCGCGAGCTGGTCGCGAATCTTCTCGCGCCAATCTGCCACCGTGGGCTCGTGCTCGCCCGCGATCGACGTGATCTGCACGACGAAGTACTTGGGCGTGCCGCGCGTCTTGTCCTCGATCACGAACGGATCGAGAATATCGTTCGCCTTGTGTCCCGTGATCGCCGTCTGGTATTCCTGCGGCAGCTGCGACTGGGGGAACGGCTGCGGGATCGAGGACTCTTCGGACGGATCGTGGTGCTTCGCGCGCAGCGTGTCGAACGCGACGCCCGCGCGCCACTGCTTCGCCACCTCGGCCGCCTCCGTGCGCGCTGCCGCAACGTCTGCAGAGTCGATCTTCGGACGAATCAGGATATGCCGCCCCTTCACTTCCGCGGGCTGCACGCGATCGACGCGAATGAGATGGTATCCGAACACGGTTTTCACCGGAGGGCTCACGAGACCCGGCCGGAGCCCGAAGTACACGCGGTCGAACTCGGGCACGAAATCGCCGCGACGACGCCAGCCGAGATCGCCGCCGAGCTCCTTCGTGCTGGGATCCATCGACTCGCGCTTTGCGATCTGCTCGAAGTCGCCGCCCTTCGAGATCTCGACGTAGAGCGACTCCGCCTTCAGCACCGCCATCGAATCCTGATGTGCGCTGGGCTTCGGCGCGACCACGATCTGTCGCAGCGTTACCGTGGCAGGAAGCTTCTGCAGCTGGCTCGAGTTCTTGCCGAAGAAGTCGTCGACTTCCGTGTTCGAGACGGCCACGGGAGAGATCTTGCCATCCGTGCGGAGCTTCTCGAACAGCTTCTGCTGCATCTGGCTGCGGCGCGATTGATCCGTGAGCCAGCGCCGGAACTCGTCGACGGTGCCGAATCCCGATTTCTTGAGCTCGTCGCGAAACTCCTTCTCAGTCGTGAAGCGCGTGCGGATGGTCTGCATGCGCTTGTCGACATCGGCGTTCACATCGTTGTCGGAGACTTCGACCTTCTCCTCCTTCGCCTTCTGAACGAGCAGCTCCTCGTCGATGATCGCGTCGAGAATGGCCTTGATCATGGTCTGCTGAGCGACGGAGTCTTCGGGCATCTTCTGCCCCGACGCGCGCGCCTGGGCGAGGCGCTCTTCCACATCCGAGCGCAGGATTGGTGTGGTGCCTACGACGGCAACGATACCGTCGACTGGCGGAGCGCCGCTCTGGTCGCTCGACTTGCCGAGTTGAGCGCGAAGCGGCGCGGCGAGCACGGTCGCGGCCACAGCCGCGAACATCAATGAATGGCGCATGCTCACCGTACCCTCGACTCGCTCAGTGGTTCGATCAATTGTGCGGCTTCGGAGGCGCCGGAGCAGGAGCCGGCGGCGCGGCCGGTGCCGGTGCGGGCGCGCCCTGCGGCGGCATCTGCATTCCGCCCATCGGAACTTCGGTTGGCGGCGCGTTCTTGGCGCGCAGCGAATCCGACTTCGACTTGAGTGCCGCCGACGACGCGACGGCCTTGTCCATCGCCGCTCCGTTGATCGTCACGTTGTACTTCTGCTTCATGAGCTGCTCCAGCGGCGGCGGCACCTGAACGAAGCCCGCCTGCTGCTGCATGAGCTTGTCGAGATAGGCGTTCACGCGGACGCTCGCGAGCTTCTCGCGGGCGGAGACCGACTTGGCGCTGTCCGCGAGCGTCTTGGGGTTGAGCCCCAGCTGATCCCAGCTCTGCACCACCACCTCGGCGAAGCGGTTGTGCAACTCCTTCATCTCATCGGGCGACAACGTGATCTTCGCGCTGTCGGCCTGGTGCAGCACGAGCTCGTTGCGGAGCACGTTCTTGGCGAAGCTGATCACGATGCTGTCGGGCGCGGACTGCAGGCGCTTGCCGAGATCTTCCTTCTGCTGGAAGGCCTCGAGCCACCGCGTGAGACGCGACACCGTGAAGTCGCCGGCCTTCGACGTCGCGATCACCGTCTTGTCGGCGCGGTGCGCATCGAGATCCTTGGCGGCTTCCTTGATCGTCGCCACCGCGTTCGGCTTGAACTGAATGTTGCCGGCCGCTTCGAGCTGCGCGATGTACGCGCTGTCCGCGGTCTGCAGCGCGGGACCGTTCACGCGCGAGGCGACTTCCTGGGCAACTTCCGGATACGTGGAGCGACGGATGATGTGAAAGCCGAACTGCGTCTTCACGAGCGGCGACACCTGGCCGGGCTTGAGGGCGGCCACCGCCTGCTCGAACTGCGGCACCATCGCGCCCTTCGGAAACACGCCGAGGTCGCCGCCGCGCTGTGCGCCGCCCGGCTCCTGCGTGTACTTCGTCGCCATCGCGGTGAAGTTGGCGGGCGTCACCTGTGCATGAACGCCTTCCGCGACCTTGCGAATCGAATCGCTCTGCGCAGGGGTTGCACCCTGTGGCACCATGAACAGAATGTGGCGTGCCGCGAGCACGTCACCGGCGTTGAACTTCGCCTCGGCGCCCGACGTGTCGATGTGGAACGACTTCACCACCACATCGTGCCACTTGCCGGCGCGCATCTGTGCGATGATCGGCCAGAGCGCGTCGTCGACCGCCTTCGGATCGGCGAGGGAATCGCTGTGCGCCGCCGCGACGCCGAGCAGCTGGTAGTCGACCCAGATGTTCGTGATCGCCTTCGCGATGTCGGCAGTCACCGGCACCTTGGCCTGACCGAGGAGCGCCGCGAGACGATCCACGGTGAGCTCCTGCGAGCCCGCCTTGGCGACGGAATCGGAGTGCGAGCCCATCGCCTTCTTGAATCCTTCACAGGCGACGAGCACGCCGACGATCACGAATATGGCGAAAGTGCGTTTCATTGGCGGAAATTGAATGGGCTGAAGTCGATGGGGCCAGCGCGCGGCTGAAAGCCCGGCGCGGTCACGCGTCGCGGGTGGCTCCGCGAAGAACGCGAACGAGCCCGTCGAGAAGCGATGCGCCGCCGAGGCGCGTGAGCTTGAGCGAGAGCGGATGCGCGCGTCGCACCTCCGCCTGGAATTGCACTTCGTGGAATGCCGATGTGAGCCCCTTGAGCCGGGGTACCGCATCGTCGCGAAAGGTAATACGCGCTTCGTCACCGCGCACCAGGATTCCTTCTATGCCCATGGCGCCACCGCTCACGCGCAGCAGTGCGCTCGAGAGAAACGCATTCGCGGGCGGAGGGAGCGGGCCGAAGCGATCGCGCAGCTCTTCGCGCAGCGCCTCGACCTCCTCCGCCTTCGTGAAGGTCGACAGACGGCGATACACGTCGAGCTTGGCTTCCTGGATCGGCAGATAGTCGTCGGGAAGGAAGGCCGCGATATCCATCGACACGTCGGCGGGGCGCAGCTTGGGTGCGTTGTCGCCCTTGATCATGCGGTTGACGGTCTCGTCGAGCATCCGGAGATAGAGCTCGAAGCCAACGGCCTGCACGAACCCGGATTGCTCGGGGCCCAGCAGATTGCCGGCACCGCGGAGCTCGAGATCCTTGAGCGCGATCCGGTAGCCCGAGCCGAGCTCCGTGTGATGCTCGAGCACCTGCAGGCGGCGCTCGGCGTCGATGTCCACGGCATCGGGCACGAGCAGATAGCAGTACGCGCGGCGATACGAGCGTCCGACGCGGCCGCGGAGCTGATACAGCTGCGCCAGACCAAAGTGATCGGCGCGGTTCACGAACATCGTGTTCGCGTTGGGCACGTCGAGCCCCGATTCGACGATCATTGTCGACACCAGCACGTCGACCTCGCCGCTCACGAACTTGCGCATCGCTTCCTCGAGATCGCGCTCGCGCATCTGTCCGTGCGCGACGGCTACCCGCGCGCGGGGCGCGAGGCGCTGGATGTGGTCCGCGATGCCGACGATGGTCTCGATGCGGTTGTGGACGAAGAAGACCTGCCCTCCGCGATCGAGCTCGCGCGCAATTCCCTCGTCGATCAGCCCCTCATCCCAGGGCTCGACGAAGGTGAGCACCGGCGAGCGGTCGCGCGGCGGCGTCGCGATGACCGTCATGTCGCGCAGACCTGCGAGCGACTGGTGCAGGGTGCGCGGGATCGGCGTTGCGGTGAGCGTGAGCACGTCCGTCTCGAGCTTGAGCTGCTTGAGCCGCTCCTTGTGCTTCACGCCGAAGCGATGCTCTTCGTCGACGATGACGAGGCCCAGGTTGCCGAAGTTGACGTCCGCGCTGAGCAGCCGATGGGTGCCGATGATGATGTCGACCTTCTTCTCGGCGATCTCGACCAGTGTCGCAGTCGTCTCCCTGGCTGTCTGGAAGCGCGAGAGCGTGCGCACCGACACGGGAAAATCGGCGAGGCGCTCGGTGAAGGTGCGTCCGTGCTGCTCCGCCAGAATCGTGGTGGGCACGAGCACGGCGACCTGGCGACCGGACTGCACCGCCTTGAACGCAGCGCGCACCGCAATCTCGGTCTTGCCGTAGCCGACATCGCCAACGAGCAGGCGATCCATCGGGCGTGTGGACTCCATGTCCGCCTTCACCTCGACGGTCGCCTTGCGCTGATCGGGCGTGTCCTCGAACAAGAAGGACGACTCGAGCTGCCGCTGCCAGGTGGTATCGGGGAACGAAGGGATCTTGTCGGCGACCCGGCGGCGCGCATAGAGATCGAGGAGCTCGAGCGTCATCTCCTGCAGTGCGGCGCGCGTCTTGTCGCGCTGCTGCGCCCAGCGCTTGCCGCCGAGCTTGTGGAGGCGCGGCGGGGGCGCATCGCTGCTGACGTCATCGGCTGACCGGTAGCGTTCGACTTGATCGATGCGGTAGAGCGGCACGTTGAGCCGGTCGCCACCCTCGTACTCGATGACCGCGACCTCAATGGTGCTCTCGCGCACGAACACCTGCTCAATGCCGCGATAGATGCCGACGCCGTGCTCGAGATGGACGACGTAGTCGCCGGGCTTGAGCGCGGTGATGCTCTCGAGCGACGACCCCGAGCCGTAGCGGCGGTGGCGGCGGATGCGCCGCTCGCGCCGGAAGATCTCGTGATCGGTGAGGATCCGGAGCCCGGGCTCCGACGCGCGAGCGCCCGGCACGATGAAGCCGCCGTCGACGACGCCGACCGTGAGCGCCGCGGGCGATGGTGCGCGGGCATCCTCGTTGAGAATCTCGTCGAGGCGCTCGCACTGCCCGACGTTGTCGCAGAGGATGACGGTGGGCACGCCGTCCGAGACGATGCGGCGCAGCCGCTTGATGTCGCGGTCGATGGCATCGGGCGGACGAATCGGGAAGACGATGTCCGCGCTCCGCGCGCCACCGTCGGTCGCCTCATCGCGATGCAGAATGGCAATGCGTCCGAAGCGTGCGAGCTGCTGCTGCGCCTCCTCGGGCGTCTGAAAGAGCTCGTCGCGATTGGGCACGTCCTCCCCGCGGCGGCGGGCGAGATCGATGT
>JAQBQC010000322.1 GCA_028287205.1 Gemmatimonadota bacterium | reverse complement strand
AAAAAAACGAGCCTCGCCGGAGGGGCGAGGCTCGAAGAAGAAGGAACGAAGAGGATTTTTGAAGCCCCGTCGAATGTATGAGGTCCTCACCACACTGTTCGCCTTCCCCGCACTGGGGCATGACGTGAATGTAGATTATCGAACCCACCCGAGAGACTTGTTGGCTCAAAAATTAAGTCTCTCCGTCCCCGATCTGCAGTAAATTTACCCGCACGTAAACACCGAGTCAATCAGATGAACACACCGAGCTGGCAACGACTGCTGTACGTGCTCGCATATCCATTGTCCGCGCTCATGCTCATCGTTTGGGCGATCGTCACATTTGCATATGACGGGCCAGGCTGGATCCACTTCTTTCTGTCGCTTGGCATGTTCCTGCTGATATGGCGCATCGTCGCCGGCGGAACGCAGGACTCGTGGCGCAAGTATCTCTCAGGACGGTAGCAACGCGGGCGATGTAACGAAGGTTCCGCGGATGCAGATCTTCGTTCGACAGCTAGCGATCGCGCGAGCGGCGCCCGAGAGCGGCAAGAGGCGCTTCCGCCGGCGGTTCAGCTGAATTGATGACGCTGCTGTTGCAGCTCGAAAATTCCGACAAACACTTCCGAAGAGGTCGACACCAGAAGTCGCAATGCTGGGGTAACTCGCATCGCCTTCGATTGTGCCCAATCGGAACATTGCAGTTGTAGTCAGAAGGCTACCGCTCTTGACGCCTCTCAGAAAGTATTTATAGTGGCGCATCTGCAACGCCTGTAGTGCGGCATGAGTCATACGAGCCTCGCCCTGTACACCAGGATCGAGCGCCTTGCGAAACCGGCTGAGTGGAATTCCCCGCGTGGAATTCCTCAGCCGGTTTGTGTTTGCGTCATCACCGCCCCCGAGAATCGAAGCGCAGGGTGAGGACTCGACTACACGTCGCGCGAAGATCGGAATCACGATCGCTTCGCGAGAGCCGAATAACCCTCGTCTCATGAGCGTCCGTCTGACTACCGGAGTGTAAACATACTCGCTGAGCAAACTTCTCCTGGCAGGTGTCCGATGCGACGACTCTTGATCGTATTGCCGATAACGCTCCTTGCGCTCGGAGCCTGCCAGGATCACCCCACGTCTCCCGTCGTCCGTCCGCTGGAATCGCGCGGCGGCAGTTCGAACACGAACGTCGTTCACGTGATCTACCTCGTGCCCAGTGACCGGTCAGTGCAGAAGGGATACGAGAAGCGTCTCAAGCGCGCCATGGAGAATCTCCAGATCTGGTATCGCAACGCACTCGGTACGGGCGAGTCATTCTCGCTGGCCAAGCGCATCGTGCAGGTCTACAGGACGCCACACACAGCCAGCTGGTATGCGACACAGCCGAACGACTGCAGCGCCACTCTCATCTTTTGGTGCAATACTCTCGACGAGGGCTTCGCTCTCACGCGAGGCATGTTCAACGACCCACACAATATCTGGGTGTTTTACATAGACAGTGACCCCGCATGTGGGCAGGCTGTCGGTGGCACCTCAGGTGTCGCCCTTTTGCCGGCCAATGACCTGCGCGGGCTCGTGGGTCAGACGACGAGCAACGTCTGCACCGGGGCGCCCGAACCCGATCAAGGCGTCAACCGCTGGGTGGGCGGATTGGGACATGAGCTCGGCCACGCGTTTGGGTTGCCGCATCCCGCTGAGTGTGATCCCGTTCAGACGGCGAGCTGTCCGTTGCAATCCATCATGTGGTTCGGCTACCTCACCTATCCGGACGCGTTCCTGACCGACGACGAGAAGACGTTTCTCGAGGCGAGTCCTTTCTTCGCGCCAATTCATCTCCCGACCAAACTGCCAACTGTGGGAAGGTAGGTAGCGGTAGCCAACTGGACTAAGATCTCCGGATGGACCGCGATCGCCCGAGACCGATGTAGCGGGATTGGTAGCGCCACCGACGCAGATCAGCCGATTTCGGCGAATCTCCGCGGGCCTCCGCCATAGGAGACCACCCCTTTTCAGAGGGGTGCTATATCTCCCAGTTGCTCCACAACAGCCCGTCCCTCGCCTTCCCCTCCGGATACGCCGCCAGCGCCATCCGCAGGTCCGTCCACCGCACGCGACCGCCCATCGCGATGAGCTGCTGATACGCATCGAGATATTCGGTCTGCACCCTGAACGCCACGCGCCGCGTCCCTCCGCGCCGCGCAAAGTCGGCGAGCGTCGTCACCGCGGTTGCGAGATCCGATTGGCGCGACAGCACGAGCTTGAGCACGCGCGTCTCCTCGCGCGCGCGTCCCTCCACGAGCGGCACAGTGTGGCAGAGCGCGAAGCCCGTGAGCTTGCCGCCCTCGCGAAAGAGAACCGTCTCGCCCAATCCGAGCCCATCGGTGATCGCGATCTCGCGCGTGAAGTCGCACGCGGTGAGCACGCTCTGCGACCGCGCGCAGCATTCCACGAGCACGGCCTCCTTGTCGCTCGCACTCAGCCGCCCGAACAGCGTGGGCATTTCCGTCGCTGGTCCCGCATCGATCGTCACCGTCAGCCGGCCTGGGGCAAAGCCGAGCGATGAATAGAATCCGATGTTGTCCATCGTCCGCGGCATCGTCTCGAGCCCGATCGTCAGCGCCTTCGATGCGACGAGCCAATCGATGCCGCTCTTCACGATCTCCTTGCCGAGCCCCGCGCCCTGCGCGTCTGGGCGCACCGCGAGCGGTCCCATCCAGCCTTCGCGCCCCGAGCAGTGCACGATGTTGAATGCCGCGATCTCGTCGTGCTCATCGCGCCAGATGAGGGCGCCGCCATTCGCATCCTCGATCGCGTAGCGCCAGATCGACGGATTGAGAAACGGAACGCGAACGCCCACGAGCCCGTCGCGGCGATAGCGCTCGGTGAACGCCTCGCTGAAAACGTGGTTCAGCGCCGCGTGATCTTCGGGCGTCGCCGCATACGGTCCATCGGGGCGCGGGGCGCGCCAGGGTCTCGCGATCGCCATCAGTCGGCGGCTCCGGCCTCTTCGAAGTAGGGCGGCATCAGCTCACTGTCATCGGGCAAGAGTGGCTCATCCGGCGCGCCATCGTGCTGCACCACCGTCGACGATCCCTGCTCCGGATCATAGCGCACGGTGATCACGTGGTCGAGCATGTCGCGTACCGAATCGATGTGCGTGATGAGAATGACCTGCTCGAAGCGATCGTTGAGGCGCCGCAGCAGATCGAGCACGCTCGCCCGGCGAAGCTCATCCAGCGAGCCGAATATCTCATCGAGAATGAGCAGCGAGAACGGCTGGCCCGCGCGCTCCGCGATCATCTGGGAGATCGCCAGACGCAGCACGAGATTCGCCAGATCCTCCTCCCCTCCCGAGATCACCGGCTTCGGGCGGCCATCCTCGAGCACGAGAATGTTGTACTGATCGTCGAGCTCCAGCTCGTCGTAGCGCCCGTCCGTGAGCTCCCCGAGAAACGCGCTCGCGAGCTCGGAGAGCTCGGGACGCAGCTGAAAGTTCAGATCGGTGCGCAGGTCGGTGTACGCGCGATCGAGCTCATCGTGCAGCCGCTTGTGCACCGTGAGCTCGCTGAGCATCCGCTGCCGTTCACCGAGCTCCTTGGCGGCGCCGCTCGCGACATCCATCGCCATTACCGCCGCCTGCGTATTTCCATCCGCGGTCACGACCGCGATCTCCGCCGCGCGCACCTCCGTCATCGCGCGCTCGTGCTCCGCCCGCAGCGTCGCGAAGTCGCTCTCCGACACGGTGATCGCATCGCGCCGCGTTCTGATCTCCGTGATCCGCGTGGACAGCTGCGCCGCGTTCGCGAGCACCTGCGACTGCTCGCGCAGGAGCGTCTGCTCGCGCTCGATCTGCGCGCTGAGGCGCGTCACCTTCGCGTCGAGCGGCATCAGGCGATCGATCTCGAGCCGCACCATCTCGTGGCGCCGCGCATCGTAGCCGGCCGGGACCGCGTCGAGATCGCGCACCAGCACCGACTCGCGCTCCTCCTTCGACGTGATGTCGCCGGTGAGCTGCGAGAGCTCCTGCACCGCGAGCTGCACTTTCATCATCCGCCGCTCGAGAGTCGCGACCTCCTGAAACAGCGCGCGCCTGCGCTCGTCGAGCGCCTTCACATCTTCCGGCATGTCGAGCAGCTGCTCGAGGCGGCCCTTGTAGTAATTCCCGTCCACGCGCACCGTCTCCATCTGCGCGTCGAGCATCTCGAGCACGCCGCGCAGATGCGTGCCGAGCGGGC
>JAQBQC010000321.1 GCA_028287205.1 Gemmatimonadota bacterium | reverse complement strand
CGCCGTCGCCCGCGCACCGCCGCCCCATTGGCGACGATCCACCTTGACGATCCCGAAGGTGAGCGGATTATAGAGCGATCGTCCACCGCCGTAGACCCGCGCGAACAGCTCGCCCGATCCCAACAGTGCGTGGCGCGCAGACAGTCCGGTCTGGATCATCTGCACTTCCTTGCGCGCCTTCTTACGGATCTGCGCCGGATCGGCCATCCACGGCGCACTGTCGGCCTGCGCCCTGGTGAGCGCGCCGGGATTCTGCGCCGTGGGCTCATCGATCCCCATGGCCTGCAGCTCGAAGTCCGTGCCTCCGGCGGTGTACGTGGTGCGCGCGTAGCCGTTCGTGAGCCGCTGCGCCGAGTACTCGCGGTAGTTGTTCGTGGAGGTGTGGCCGACGTTGGCCGAGTAGCTGCCGTTTCTGAAGGACCCGCCGAGCACGCCCGTGAAGCGGGACGTTTCGAACGAGCCGCCCTCGCTGCGCAGCTGCGCCGCAAACGGATCGCTCGGCGCATCGGCGCTCCGAATGTCGATGACTCCGCCCGACGCGTTGCCGTAAAGCGAGGACGCCGTTCCGCGAATCACCTCGATGCGCCCAACGTTCTCGAGGTCGAGATAGTCGAGCGGCGTCTGTCCATCTGCGTTCGTAAGCGGCATGCCATCGCGAAGCACACGAACGCTGCGAACGCCGAAAGACGAGCGTGACCCGAAACCGCGCACGGCGATGCGGACGTCCTGCGATGGGTTGTTGCGATTGGCGACAATCACTCCGGGAAGTCCGAAGAACGTCTGATCCGCGGACAGATGCTGCTGCCCGGGACGCAGACTGTCGGGACGCACGCTCGTGATCGCGTACGGCAGATCGAGCACCGACCGGCCGACATCGCGGCTCACGGTCACGACCGGCGCGAGCCGATGGATGGTCCGGGCCATCGAGTCCTGACGCTGGCGCAATGTCGAATCAGCGAACGTCGTGTCCCGTGCACGCGCAGTCGTGTCCTGCGCCGCTGAAACGCGGGGGCACAGGATCGCGATGGCCAAGAGCATCGTCCACACGCGCTTGCGCGACGCGAAGGGCATCATGAAGGACCATCCAAATTGCGGGGAGTCGTCGCGAGTCTCGAGGGGCGCCAGTAATGTCGCAAATATGGTCAGCCGGATGCAAATGAATGCAGGGCCCGCGCCGTTCCGATGCGGGCGCGCTCGCGAACCGACTAGTGCAGCTCGCGAACGACGGCGAGTGAGTACGGTGGGAGCACGATGCCGTCGTCGCGCGTTCTTCGGTGACTCGGCGGGCTGTCGCGAGCCGGGTGCCCATTCTCCCCGTCTGCAGACCAGCGATACTGTGCGCGCGAAAACAGCCATTCGTCGTGCAACCCCGCGGCTACGGCCGCGCTCGAATCGCCGCCGAAGCGCAGACGCACGGTGCGCGACCGCGACGCATCGCGATTGACGAGCAGCACGCTCCATTTCCCGTCGGGGCGTTTCACCGCGAACGCCGACAGCAACGAATCGGACTTGCCGGCGGTGATCGGAGAAGCGGCATACATCGCGTGCTCCGATGAAACAGGCTCGAGCCACTGGTGCGTGATCAGATGGATGGCGTAAAAAGCCGCGACGGGACTCCGAATCGTCCGTTGATTCGTTGCGAGGAAGAGCGCGTTGTTTCCCCACGCATTGCATCGCGGATCGCTGTCCAGATAGGTGGGCTCGTATCCGTACAGAAATGCCGTGGTGCCGCCGAGCGACAGGAAGTGCCCCACCAGGTCCGCATCGTAGAGCGCCCCCTCCAGATCCACCTCCGCTCGACTCGCGAATGCCGAGTAGCCGAACTCGGAGATGATGATCGGAAAGGCGCGGGGGATGCCTTGCTCGTGGAGGCGACGAATTACCTCGGAGAGGCGTCCCGGAGCGGAGGCGAGCTGCTGCGGCGTCGGTGCGCAGACGTCGTCGAAGGGATACCACTCGAAGGAGAGGAAGCCGAAGTCGGCGAGGCGGTTTCGTTTTTCGAGCGCGGCGAGAAATCGAGTCATCCAGGGCGCGCCGGCCGAGTCGTCCGGCCACGCCATCATCACCTGGGACTCTGGGCTCTGAAAGCTCGGACCGCCGAGTGTGGCGCGCGGGGCGATGCCACGAAGGGCGTGCGCCCACCGGAGATAGAATGACGCGTAATCCTCCGGCGTGATGTACTGGCCGTCGGGCTCCTCGCCGAGCTCCACGCGGTCGAAGGCGTAGCCGCGATGAACGAGAAAGCGAAGCTCGTTTGCGCCATCCTCGGGCGTGGAGAAGAGCACCGGCACGGGGATCATCATCGGCTGCCCGTTCGCGAGGCCGCTCGTGGCGACGCGATCGAAGCCGGGTTGCTCGAGGTCGAGATCGATGTCCGAGGGGCGATGCCACGGATCGGTGGAGGATGCATAGGTGAGCGACTGCGCCTGTCGCGAGGCGCCGTGGCGCAGCACATCGATGAGCTTGCCCCTCGCGCTGCCGCCTATCCACAGCTCGCGGATGGCGTAGCCCGCGGAGTCGCGCGCATCGAGAGCGCCCGCCTCCGCCGTGTGGGAGCTGCGGGTGAGTATCAATCGAACGAAGCGAGTGGGAATGGCTGAGTCGGCGAGGGAAAGCTGCTGGTCACCGCCGGGGCTGGCGTGGACGTCGCCGCGGGGAAAGGTGACCCATCGGCCAGACGGGCTCTCGTCGATGTCGTTCACCACGTCGCCGCGCCAATACTGCACGCGAAAGTCCGTGGCGAAGGGATTGGCCCACGCGATGCGAATCGTATTTACGCGTGAAACGGCGCCGAGGTCGGCGATGACCCACTGCGGATGAGGATGGGACGGACCGTCGGGGTCGAGCGCCGGATCGAGGTACGGGTTGCTCTTCCAGAAGGTGGTGGTGTCGCCGTCGTCGAGTCGGGAATAGCCGGTGTTGTCGGCCTGGTCGATGGTGTTGCCGCGGCGCGGCAGGCGGTACCCATGCGTCAGAGTGATGGGTGTGGCTGCGAGCGAATCGGAGATCCAATAGCCGCGGTTGTGGGCGGAATCGCTCCAGCGGCCGTTGGGATTCCAGTGCCATGCTTCGATGCCGAGCTCGGTGCGCAGGCGGTAGGTGATACGGCTGAGCCCGGCGGAGCGCATGGCTGCTATGTTTCGCGGCGAATAGATGTCGCGCAGGGTGCCCTTCCCGTGTCCGTCGAGGCCAGCTCCAAGGGCTGTGGATGGGGAGAAGCTTGCCAGCGGATGTGAGGCATCTACGGTGACGGTGGTGAAAATTGTCGGACGGCTCGGCGGCGATCGTCGCGACGGCTGCAACGACTGTGCGGCCAGCGGAATGGCTGCCGAGGCCAAAAGGAGGGCCACAACCGGCAAAATCGAGCGGCCGGTGGCCCGACGGAAGTGCTCCGCTCGCTCCGGCAGAACTTTTGCTCGTGAAGCAGCCTGATGGTGGCGCGAGCGCAATTGCTGAGCCGCGTGTAAACATTTGATACTCACCACACGGCCGTCACTCATGACTGTCGTACGCTCTCTTTCGGAGGATTTTCGATGCGGGTACGTCTTGTTTTGCCCTTGGTCGCAATCGCGATCGCGGCGTGCGGTGGTAGCAGCACCGGTCCCAATCCCCCGGCGCACACGGCGACCATCAACGTCACCGATACTGGTTTCAGTCCGGAATCGCTCGACGTGCAGCTCAATACGCTCGTCACCTGGAGCGTTACGGGCGGAAGCATGCACCACGTGGTTCGCTTCACCGGCAACGTACCTTCCGGTGGTAACCCCAATAGCAGCGATCTCACCGCTGGTCACAGCGCAAGCACGACCTTTCTGCAGGCGGGCACGTATCACTACGATGACTCGCTCCATACCGGTGTGAGTGGCTTTACCGGCCTGGTCTACGCGCACCCGTAGCGAATGACCGGCGGGCGCGCAACACGGTTGTCGCTGCGCCGCGTCACCGTCCGAGAAAGTCCTGATACGTGAGACGCTGATATGCCTCCCCGGCACGGACAGCTCGATCGTCCGCGCCGGGGGTGCGCTGCATGACCTGACGCGTGTTGTAGCCGTAGACGATCCGGCCGCGCGGGTCCACCCATCCGAAGCCATCGAGATACGAGAAGAATGCGAACGGCTGCACGTCCGCCGCGAGCAGATTTTTCCCCCACCGGTACCGCGCGTGCGCGAGCCCGAGCTGCGCGAACAGCGTCGGCGCGACATCCACCTGAGAGCCGATCACCGTGATCACGGTATCGCGCACCGCGAGCGCACCGCCCAGCCATAGCATCGGGATGTGGTAGAGCTGCGACGCAGACTCACCCTGGAGCGCTGGAATTTTGGGAAGCGGATGCCCGTGATCCGCGATGATGATGACCAGGGTGCTGTCCCACCACGGCTCGCGCGACGCCGCGGCGATGAACGTTCCGATACTGCGATCGGCGTACACGAGCGAATTGAGAAAGTGTGCCTCCTCGGTC
>JAQBQC010000313.1 GCA_028287205.1 Gemmatimonadota bacterium | reverse complement strand
AACCGCGCAGCCGCTCGGCCGCGTCATAGTTGCGCTGTGGACCGCCGATCATGGCGATGCGGCGGTGTCCGCGTGCGACGAGATGAAGAGTCATCTCGCGCGCACCCTGGTGATTCTCGATCGTGATCGTGTCGAACGCTTCCGACTCCGCGCCGCCATTGAGCAGCACGACGGGGAAGCTTCCTTGCAGCGCATCGAGCGTGCGTCTCGCCTCGAGATCGGGAGACATGATGATCATTCCATCCACGCGCCCGCGCATCGAGCGCAGTGCCGCATCGATCTCATCCTTCGACTCGTGCGAGCTCGACACGAGGATGTGATAGCCGCCGGCTTGCGCGGTATGATCGATGCCGCGGATGATCTCCGAAAAGAACTCGCCGTAGAGATCGGGGAGCAGTACTCCGAGCGCGTGCGTCGTGCGCGTGATGAGACTGCGCGCCGCTCCATGCGGCGAGTATCCCAAACGCGCTGCGACCTCGGCGACTCGCTGGCGGGTGTCGGGGCTGACGAAGTCGGCCTCGTTCCACACTCGTGACACCGTAGCCACCGACACACCTGCTTCGCGTGCGACATCCTTGATAGTGACCAAGTTGCCGTTCCCGTCAGAGTGCGCTGTAAACGATTTCAGTAATCGATTCCAATGTATCCCTGCCGTCAAGGGCAGGTAACAGCCCGTACGTCCGGACAGGCGTGCGGCAAGGTCAAGCGGTCCCGTTCATGCGTACGTATCGTGCCGAAGGCACCCCGAAACTCGCTGCGCCAGTTGCACTTAGCCCTCACAGTACCGCCACAACCATGACCGCACCCGCCGCCAAGACCCAGTCGCGCATCGTGCTCGCCGGGGGCAGCGGTTTCATCGGCCGCTCGCTCGCCACTCACTTCGCGAGGCACGGCCACGATGTCGCCGTGCTCACGCGAAACGCGGAGGCGCGCGAGGACGGGGTGCGCGAGGTCGACTGGAACGGTCGCACTCTCGGTTCGTGGGCAAAGGAGCTCGACGGTGCGGCAGCGGTCGTCAATCTCACCGGCACGAGCATCAACGTTCGTCACACGGACAAGCACCGTCGCGAGATCATCTCATCGCGTGTCGAGTCCGTACGCGCGATAGCGGATGCGATCGCCGCGAGCACCGCACCCACGCCGGTCTGGGTTCAATCGAGCGCGGTCGGCATCTATGGAAATGCGGGCGACGCGCTCTGCGACGAGAGCGCTCCACACGGGAGCGACTTCATGGCCGATGTCTGCGAACAGTGGGAGGCCGCCTTCCGCGCGGCGCTCACGCCGTCGACGCGCCGAGTGGTGCTGCGATTCGGCGTGGTGCTCGGAAGCGAAGGCGGCGCGCTCCCTACGCTCGCGAGTCTCGCCCGCTGGGGACTCGGCGGCACGGTCGGCAGCGGTCGCCAGTACATCAGCTGGATTCATCGCGATGATCTCGTCACGCTCGTCGCGCGCGCGATCACGACGCCGATGAGCGGGCCGTACAACGCCGCGAATCACGTTCCCGAGACCAACGCCGCATTCATGAAGCGGCTGCGCCAGGTCGTGCACCGTCCGTGGAGTCCGCCCGCACCGGCGTTCGCGGTGAAGATCGGCTCGTACGTGATGGGCTTCGAGCCATCGGTCGCGCTGCATGGTCAGCGATGCGTTCCGCGGCGGCTGGACGAGGAGGGCTTTGCGTTCGCGCACGAGAATCTGAGCGAATCGCTAAAGAGTCTGCTCTCCTAGAGTGCGAAGTCGCGTAAGGCGGAGCGCACTCACTATGGTGTGGCGGCTGGCGACGGCGCTGGAGCCGAAGACTCGGTCGCAACGGAGCTGTCGGCGACCGCTGCCACCCATTTCCTGAGCGACTCGATGTCGCGCGACGGTACTCCGTAGAGCGACATGTAGATCCCGTAGTGGTAGTCGTCGCCCGTCTCGAGCTCGATCAGCAGCAGTCCGTCGTTCAGCGAGTCGAGCGTTCCCCACAGGATGTTGGGTCGTACGCGGCCGACAACGAACGGGATGGAGCGGCCGTCGTCTGTGGTGAGCACGAGACGATCGCCCTCGCGCACTCCCTTCATGCCGGCGTGCGTGGCGCGAAGACCGTCGTCGCCGAGGAGGCGGGACCAGATCGCAGCGTGCGGAACGGTGGCGTGGCGCCGCTCGAAGATTGCCTGGCGCTGCGTGCCATCGTGGTGCTCGAGATAGTGGCGAAGGTTGAAAAGGAAGTACATCCAGCCTTCGGTGGTGCTGTTGTACTGATCGTCCCACTCCGCATCGGTGCCGAATCCGGAGTGCACGAGGCGAACGACGCATCGACCACCGCTCGCGGTCTCGATGTACCAGTCGATTGCCATCTGGATCATCTCGCCGGGCGCGGAGGGATCCGGACGCGGAGGATCGGACCATTGCAGGTGGCGGTTCTCATCCCATGCAGTGTTCTGGGAGGTCCATTCCATTCCTTCGCCCCAGGAAAGAAGGACATCGGCCCCGGGCGCGCCCCCGCCTTCGGCGATCGGAGGAAACCATTGCCTCAGCCCCTCTCCCGAGGAGAGCGCTTTCCAGATGGCGGCGGGAGTTGCGAGGATGGTGACCTGAAGCTCGATGCTGCGGCTTGTCGCGGTCATGGGTGCTCCTGAGGTGGAGGCTGTGCCGTGACTTCGGTGTACGGGTGCGCGAGGGCGACTATTCTTAATTTGCGCGCTGAAGGCACAATACTGGCGCCATACTTGGCGCTTAAGGTCTTCACACAGGCCGTCAATTCCTCCGCAAACGCCGCTTGCTCGGCGGCAGACTCGAAGGCAACCTCGGATTCGAGCGTGAGCGTCGGGAGCTTTTTCTCGGCCGAGCGGGCGCGTTTTTGGAGGTCGGACACGTCGAGCATCGCGCGGTAGGCGGCGGTGATGAGGTAGGTGCTGGACAGTTGATCCTGCGCCATCGCAGGATCGAGGGCGATGGGGCCCAGGGCGTGGGGGCCGAGGAAGAAGCGGGTGGCGGTCGATTGCAGGAGCTGTTCGACGGCGTTGCCGGAACGTCGTTCGCCGGAGGGCTGGAGGAGGCCGGCCTGGGAGAGTTGGCGGATGTGGTAACCGATTCGTTGCCGAGGGGCGCGGAGGGCGCGGGCGGTGCCGGCGGCGGAGTCGGGGTGGCGGAGATGGGCGAGGATGCGGAGGCGCACGGGATCGAGCGCGGCGGCGGCCTGGTGGGTGGAGC
>JAQBQC010000295.1 GCA_028287205.1 Gemmatimonadota bacterium | reverse complement strand
TTCGCCGCACGCATCTTCGGCGTGCACGCGACGCTCGTGATGCCCACCACGGTCACCGCTGCCAAACGCGCCGGCGTCGAGCGACTCGGCGGCCGCGTGGAGCTCGCGGGCACCACGACTGCGGATCGCATGGAGCGCGCGCAGCAGCTCGCGAAGGAATCCGGCAGCGTGCTCGTACCTCCCTATGACGACGCGCGCATCATTGCGGGGCAGGGCACCGCCGGTCTCGAGATCGTCGAGGACCTTCCCGATCTCGGCACGGTGCTCGTGCCCGTGGGGGGCGGAGGGCTGAGCGCCGGCGTGGCGACGGCCGTGAAGCTGCTGGTGCCGAGCGCGCGCGTGATCGGCGTCGAGCCGGTTGGCGCGGCCAAGCTCACGCGCGCGCGCGCGGCGGGCGCACCCGTGAAGCTCGACTCCACAGGCGGCATGGCCGACGGGCTCCTCGCCACGCAGATCGGCACGATCCCGTTCGCGCACCACGCCGCGTACATCGATGAGGTGGTGACCATCGAGGACGCGGAGCTCGCGCCGGCCATGCGCTATCTGCTCGTCCGCCTCAAGATCGTGACTGAGCCGAGCGGTGCGATCACGATCGCGGCGCTGCAGTCGGGGCGCGTGGAGCCGCGCGGGAACACAGTTGCCTTCCTGAGCGGCGGCAACATCGAATGGGACGGACTGCGAAGCGTGCTCGGCGATGGATAGAGCGCGCATCCTCATCGCCGATGAGGACTTCGTGCTGTCGCGCACGTTGACCTGGCTGCTCCGCGACCAGGGCTACGATGTGGCGGTCGCGCCCGGCGGGCGTGGCGTGATGGATCATCTCAAGGTGACATCTCCCGATCTCCTGATGATCGATGTCGGCGATCAGCCGGCGGACGGCTACCAGCTGCTCGAGCGCATGCGCGGCGAGGAGCAGTGGCGCGACATGCCGGTGCTCGTCATGTCGCCGCAGGCGCCCGACGAGATGTCGATGCAGGTGCTGAAGTTCGGCGCCACCGATTTTCTCAGCAAGCCGTTCCACGTGCGCGAGCTGCTCGCGCGCGTGCGCATGCAGCTCCGCGTGCGGCGTGAGATCCTTCATGCGCGCCACGCGCTGCGCTCCACGGAGGTCGAGCTCGCGCAGGTGCGCACCGAGGCCGAGAAGCGCCGGCAGCTCGTCGACATCCTGCAGGAAGTGCACGGTGATTTCTCGCCCGAGGAGCTGTACCACATCCTCACGCGCCGCGTGGCGCACGCGCTCGACATCTCGCACTGCTCGCTGATCCTCGCACGCCCCGGCGACGAGCTCGGCATCGTCGCGGCGGCCTACGAGACGCCCGGTCTCCGCCACCTCGAGATCGAGTTGAAGCGCTATCCGGAGATTCGCGCGGCGCTCGAATCGTCGTTGCCGGTGCTCGTGGAGGATGTGGCGACGAGCCCGTTGTACGCGGAAGCACGCGAGGAGTGGACGATCGCGAGCAACGACGTGAAGGTGCGCTCCGTGATCGCGCTGCCGTTCCGCATCGATGGCATGGAGGCGGGTGTGGTGTTCCTGCGCACGCTCGACGGCGAGCCCTCGCTCAAGGTGAGCGACGTCGACTTCGCGGACGACGTGGTGAAGGCCGCGGTGAGCGCGATCCAGCGCGCGCAGGCGATGGAGAGCACGCGCGCGGACAACGAACGCCTCGAGGTGCTGGCGCTCACGGACTCGCTCACGCAGACCCTCAATCGTCGCGCGCTGATGGACCGGCTCGATTCCGAGCTCGATCGCGCGCGGCGCTATTCGCTCTCGCTGTCGCTGCTGATGGTCGATCTCGATCACTTCAAGGCCGTGAACGACAGCTTCGGGCATCTCGCGGGTGATGAGGCGCTGCGCGGCGTCGCACGCGTGCTGCAGCGCGAGGCGCGCTCGGTGGACGTCGTCGCGCGCTACGGCGGCGAGGAGTTCGTGGTCATCCTGCCGGAAACCGGCGAGGATGGAGCGGTGAAGGTGGCGGAGCGCATTCGCGCGCGCGTCGCGGAGCAGGCGACCGAGGGGCTGTTGCCCATGCCGGCCCTCACCGTGAGTGTAGGCGTCGCGACGGTGCTGTCGACGCAGATCCAGGCGCCCGAGGAGCTGATCGCGCTCGCGGACGAAGCGCTCTACCGCGCGAAGGCGCAGGGCCGGAATCGCGTCTGCACATGATCGGCACATAAGTCCGGCATGAGCACGCGCTGCCCGAGCTGTCAGGCCACCTATGCAGACGACGCCAGGTTCTGTCCTCGCGACGGAACGAAGCTGGAGACCGTGGCGCGTCCAGCCGGAGGCCCGGTAACGCCTCCATTCATCCCGCCCGCGGCATCGCCGCCCACATCGCACGCGCGCGTGTTCGAGCCACTCGGCGCCGAGAATCGCGCGACGGCACAGCGCACCGGCCCGCCGGGCGCGCCCGCGGGGAAGACTCCGGACTATTCGAAGCTCGTCGGCGAGACGCTCGATCTGCGCTACGTGGTGACGCGAAAGATCGGCGAGGGCGGAATGTCCTTCGTCTATCTCGCCGACGACGTGATCCGGAAGGAATCGGTCGCAATCAAGATCCTGTCGCCTTCGCTGAGCCAGGATCGCACGGCAATGGCGCGCCTGCGCCGCGAGGCGGAGCTGGGGGGACGGCTCGCGCATCCAAACGTGTGCCACATCATCCGCTTGGGAGAAACGAGCAACGGCCTCGTGTACGTGGTGATGCCGTTCGTGCAGGGCGAGCTGCTGTGCGACGTGACCAATCACGCGAAGCAGCTCTCGCTCGACGTTACCGTCCGTTACGTCACGGACATCGCGGCGGGGCTGCAGGTGGCGCACGAGCTCGGAATCGTGCATCGCGATCTCAAGCCCGAGAACATCATGATCAGCAGGAATCCCGATGGCAGCGAGCAGGCGATCGTGATGGACTTCGGGCTCGCGAAGGAGCGCCAGGTGAGCGCCGAGATCAAGAAGCTCACGGCCACCGGGATCGTGCTCGGCACACCCGAGTTCATGAGCCCGGAGCAGCTCCGCGGCAAACCGCTCGATCCGCGCACCGATGTGTACTCGCTGGGGCTCATGACGTACGAGATGCTCACGGGAAAGCTTCCGTTCCTCGGACGGACGCAGCAGGAGATCATGATCGCACGCCTGCGGAGCGAGCCCACCCCGATCCGTGCGGCGCGGCCCGATCTCAACTTTCCGCCGGCCGTCGAGAAGGTGATGCTCAAGAGCATGGAGCGCGAGCCGGCGGATCGATACCAATCGGCGCCGGAATTCGCGGCGGCGCTCGCCGATGCGGCAAAGTCGGGCGGCACGGCCAGCGGAGTGTTGAACAGAATTCTCGGGCGCTGACGCGGCCGCGGTCGGCGTTCACCTCAGGCCCATTGCAGCGCCTCGCGGCGCCCGCCCAGATTTCTCTCCATGAAGAGATATGCGGCGTTCGAGCCACCCGAGTACGTCGCCTGGCAACCGGATGACGCCGAGCGGGAGCGTTTTGATGCGACCGTTTCGCGGCATCCGGATCGCGCGGCGATCATCAATTCGCTGGGCGAATCCCAGCTGTTGGATCTCTATCGCGGGCTCGCGCGCACCCGTCTGATCGACGTCGCGCTCAAGCGCTTCGTGAAGCAGGGAGTGATCTCCAAGGCCTGGTTGGGCACGGGCGAGGAGGCGGCGACCGTCGGTCCGGTGCACGCGCTGCGCCGCGGCCCGAACGCCGACATCGTGGCGCCGATGATTCGTAACTCCGGTGCCTGCAACGAGATGGGCATGCCGGCGGCGGATGTGTTCCGGGCCTACATGGGCACCGGAGATGGCCCCTCTCACGGGCGCGACGGCCACTACGGCGACTTTTCGCGCGGGATCCTGCCTCCGGTGAGCATCGTCGGGGACTGCGCTGCCGTCGTCTCGGGTATTGCCCTCGCCATGCGCGCTCAGGGGCGGGACAACGTAGCCCTCACCTGGATTGGTGACGGAAGCACGAAGGCGGGCGTTTTTCATGAGGGGCTGAACTTCGCGGCGGTGAGGCGCGTACCGGCGATTTTCATCATTCAGAACAACCAGGTAGCCCTTGGCACACGTCTAGCCCAGCATCATCTGGCGCCGGCGCCGGAGAGCTTCGCGAGCTGGCCGCAGGCGTACGGGATCTGGGGTGGCGTGTTCGACGGCAACAATGTGCTCGATGCCTACGCGCTCACATCGCTGGCGGCCGAGCGCTGCCGGCGCGGCGATGGGCCCGCGCTGCTGATCGC
>JAQBQC010000169.1 GCA_028287205.1 Gemmatimonadota bacterium | reverse complement strand
GCGAGCGACGGAGTACACGTGCGACGGTCCCGGCAGCGCGAAGTGGCCGTGCGCGAACGGTTGAAAGAGGTGAAAGCGCGCGTCGTCCGGTGCCGCGTGCCCGTACCAGTGCTCATCGCGCACGTACGGCACCATCGTGGCCGGACGGTCCGGCTCGAGGAGTGGCGCCGCGTGCGCGTACGATCGCGCGACGGGCTCGTGCGGGATCATAGGTTGCGACACGTGCATCGGATGCGGCGCTTGAAAGCTCGGCCGCGCCGCGCCGTGCTGCGCGGATAGATGCGATGGAGCGGACACCGCGACGAGCGCGGTCGTGATGATCGTGATGGCGTGAAGGCGCATGGCTCCTCTCGTGACCTGTGGCGTGTGTTGTCGAGAGATGAATCGTCACGCCTTCCTGAATGGCGCGAAATTCCCCGTTCGAGGTACGCGAGGGAATGCTCGCGGCGAGGGATGGACCGAGCCGTCTGGCGCGACGGGACCGCATCTCGCGATATTGTTCAGGCGACGCGATTGATCCTGAAGCCGTCGACCCGCGAGCCGCAATGCACACATCCAGCCAGGTCGTTTTCGTTGTCGATGACGACCTTCCGGTCCGGGAGGCGTTGCGAAGCCTCATTCGGTCCGTGGGGCTGCAATGCGAGACCTTCGCGTCGGCGAGCGAGTTTCTGAACTTTTCCCGTAGCGACGCGCCGGCGTGTCTCGTGCTCGACGTTCAGCTCTCCGGCGAGAGCGGACTGGATCTCGCGCCGGAGCTGCGCCGCGCGGGCGTCGACATTCCGATCATTTTCATGACCGGGCACGGTACGATTCCGATGAGCGTGCGCGCCATGAAGGATGGCGCGATGGAATTCCTCACCAAGCCGTTCAGTGAGCGCGAGCTGCTCGGCGCCATCGAGCAGGCGCTCCAGCGCGACACCGTCGCCCGCACCGCGCGCGGCGAGCTGGACACGATCCGCGAACGTTACGAGAGGCTCACGCCGCGGGAGCGTGACGTTTTCGCGCTCGTCGCGGCGGGCCGCATGAACAAGGAGATCGCCGCGAAGCTGGGAACGGCCGAACAGACGGTCAAGCAGCACCGCGGGCGGGTCATGCGTAAGCTTGGCGTTCGCTCGTTGGCTGAGCTGGTGCGGTTTGCGGAGCGATTGGAACTGTGAATCGGAAGGCCGTGCCGCCGGCCGGGCGCGCCGACACGATAAGTTGTCCGCCGTGCGCCTCGACGATCGATCGGCAAATCGACAGCCCGAGGCCGAGCCCTTTCGACTTCGTCGTGAAGAATGGATCGAAGATCCGCTCGACGATCGACTGATCGAGCCCTGGCCCTGAGTCTTCGACGATGACTGCCACGGCTTCGCTCCCGGATCGCTCCGTGTGAATTCTGAGTATGCTCGGCCGCTCGGGGACGGTGGCCATCGCCTCGATGCCATTGAGGACGAGGTTCAGCATTACCTGTTGAAATTGCACGCGGTCGCCGAAGGCCGCGGGAAGCTCCGCATCCAGCACGGTTCGAATCGACACATCGTTTCGTCGTAACTCGCTGCGCACCAGCTCGAGCACTTCGCAGATCGCCGGGTTGAGATCCAGCGGTTCGCGCCGCGCTCCGGATTGTCCGAGCAACGATCGCAGCCCACGGATTACCTCGTCGGCGCGCTGCGCCTCGCGCACGGCGCGCGATACGGCGTCGCGCGCCTCGATGAGATCGGGGGTTTCGCGGTTGAGCCAGCGAAGCGCCGCGCTTCCATTCATCGTGATTGCCGCCAGCGGTTGCCGGAGCTCGTGCGCGATGGAAGCGGCGAGCTCGCCCATCGTGGTCAGCGTGCCGACGCGCGCGAGGTCGGCGCGCGCGTGCTGAAGGTCCTCCTCGGCGCGGCGACGGGAGGTGATGTCGCTGTTCGTCACCAGGACACCCACCGCCTGCCCCGCAGCATCACGCTGCAGCGACCAGCGGCTGGCCACGACGATGCGCGTCCCATCGCGCTTGGTGTGCACGAGCTCTCCGTCCCAGCGTCCGGTCAGCAGCACGGTCGCGCGAATCTCCTCGTGTGCCACCGGGAAAATGGTCTGCGTCAGATCGTGCGACACACGTCCCAGCACCTCTTCGCTCGTCCAGCCGTACATCTCTTCGGCACCGCGATTCCAGTAGACCACCGTATCCTGGAGATCGCGAACGAAGATGGCGTCGTGCGAGAGGTCGAGCAGGCTCGCCTGCCAGCGAAGATCGCCTTCGCTTCGTCGCAGCTTCTCCTGCGCCGCTCTCTGCTCGGTAATGTCCTCGCACGCGATGAGAACGACCGGCGCCTCCGTGCCCAACTGCACCGCGCGCGCGGTCTCGCGCACCCAGAGCATCGTTCCATCCTTGTGCCGCTTGCGGAGCTCCCAGCTCATCGACGTGCCGACATGCGCCAGGCATCGCGAGATATGGTCGCGCGCGGACATCGTATCTTCGGCGTCGATGATCTTCAGAACCGATTCGCCGGCCAACTCCGAAACGACATACCCGAGCTGCTCGGCACCGAACGGGTTGACGGAAAGCACCGTGCCCGACTTGTCGACGATGAAATACATCGTCGGATTGTTCTCGAACACGTTTCGCCAGCGATACTCGCTTTTGCGCAGCGCGCTCGCGAGATGACTCACCATGACGGCGATGGCGCAGAATGCCCCGAGGGCAACGATGTCGCGCACCGTCCGATCGGCGGGACTGACCTCCGCGCCCGTGAAGAACAGATCCCACATCGCGACGCTGCCGAGCGCGGCGAGCAGCGATGGAGCCAGTCTGCCCCGCAAGGAGACGAGCACCACCAGGCTCGCGAAGAGCACGGCTGCCGGCCCTGCGCGAACATGCACGGCATGAGCCACCCACGTCATCAGCACGAGCGCTCCGGAAACAACGAGCAGCGGGGTAATGGCGCCGAGGACGCGGCGGCCTTGCCAGGGAATTGTCGGCATGCTTTCTCCGTGCACGCGAGACCCACGCGCGCAACCTTCCGGTGGCGAGCGGCCCTGTCAAGGCGCCCGCATGTCATACCAAGGTAGCGTAGCACGCGCTGCGCGTAGGCCTTAGCCTGCGATCCATGATGAGCGCCATCGCAATTATTGCCGTAATCGACGACGATGACAGCGTCCGGGAATCGCTGCGGCAGCTCCTGCGTGCCGCCGATTTCGGGGCGCTCACGTATCCGTCGGCCGAAGCCTATTTGAACAGGACGCCCACCGATCGCGTCGATTGCCTTATCGTGGATGTGAACCTTCCGGGCATGAGCGGCGTCGGGCTCGTGCACGCCCTCGCCGCCTGTGGCGACACGACCCCTGTGGTTCTGATCACCGCGCGGGATGACGCGGCAACGCTCGAGCTCGTGCGGCGTGCCGGACGGATTCCGCTTCTCCGAAAACCATTCTCGGAGGAGGAGCTCTTCGACGCCATCGCCCGAGCTCCTTCCGCCTGACATCACGGAGCATTGGTGATGCAAACCATCGAGGCGGTGCCGAGCCTGAGCACAATCGTGAGGATCCTGCTGGCGTCGCCGGAGCCAAAGGCGATTGCGCGTGGACCCGAGCTGCAGGTGGTTTGCAACGAGGCGTTCGCAACAGTGTTCGGTGTGGATCCTCCCGCGAGGAGTGGGACGCTGCGCGACATGTGCGCGCCGCTCTGGGCGCAACTCGAGCAGCTGGTCGAAGCCGCCGTGCGGCGCGGAGAGTCGGGCGTGCTCGACGATCAGCTCATCTGCCGCTTTCGAAACGGCATCTCCGAGGAAGCGTATTTTCGGTGTGCATGCGGACCATTCGTCGACGACGACGGCGACAGTACCGGCGTGATCATCACGCTGACCGAAACAACGGAGCAGCTGCTCGCCGCGCGTCGCACGGCCGCGTTGCGCGACATCGCCACTGCGGCCGCGTCGGCCCGATCCGTCCTCGACGCCTGCCGGCAGTCCCTCGCCGCGGTCGCGCGCCATTCCAGCGACATTCCGTTCGCGCTCATTTACCTCTGCGACGCAGCGGCGGGAACGGCGCATCAGGTCGCGACCGCGGGATTGCCCGATGGTGGATCGTACAGTCCGAACGCAGGCGATCTCTCCTCCACAGCGATCGCCCCGAGCTGGCCCATCACCGCGGCGTTGAAGGCGAATGAGATAGTCGTGATCTCCGACGTGATCGAGCGCTTCGGTGTTCTGCCCTCCGGCGGCTGGCCGTTTGCGCCGCGGTGCGCCGTGATCGCACCGGTCACCTCCCCCGGCGGCATGGTGCCGGATGGAGCGCTCGTCGCGGGTATCAGCGCCCGTCACGAGTTCGACCCCGCGTACCGCGCGTTCCTCGAGCTCGTCGTGAAACAGATCGCCGCAGCGATCGCCGGCGGCCGAGCGCACGAGGAGCGCGAGCGTCAAACGGTAACGCGCGCTGCCAACCGCGTCGCGCGCGCCAGGCGACAGGAGCGCATCCGGGCGATGAAGTCCAGATTCGCCGGCGCCCTCGAGGAGCGTACGAGGTTGGCGCGCGAGATCCACGACACGCTGCTGCAGGGAGTGACGGGTGTTGCGCTGCAGCTTCGCGCCGTGCTCCCGCATTTTCAGGCCGCTCCGGCATCCGCCGTCAGCACTCTGTCCAGCATCGTGGAGCTCGCGGAGAAGACGGGACGCGACGCACGGCAGGCGGTTTGGGACTTGCGTCCCGTGGTGCTCGGCGAGAATGCATTGCCGGAGGCGCTCGACATCACCGCGCGACGACTCACTGATGGAACCCGCATCGCCGTTCGCGTCGTCGTTTCGGGACAGGCTCGCCAACTGCCGGTGGAGCATCAGACGGCGGTCGTGCGCGTCGTTCAGGAAGCGGTCTCCAATGCGGTGCGTCATGCGGCACCGCGCGAGGTACGACTGCGCGTCGACTTCGGCTCGCGCCGGTTGCGCGTCGTCGTCAGCGACGACGGCCGCGGATTCACGGTGCGCGACGACTTCCGCTCGTACGCCGGACACTGGGGGCTGCTCGGCATGCGCGAACGAGCAACCCGACTCGGAGGCGCTATCGAGGTTCAGAGCCTGCCGGCGCAAGGCACGACCGTCACGCTTCTACTGCCGTATGCCAGCACCGCGCCGGAGCTCGCGCCGGGCCTCGGCACGGAAGGCTCCACGCCGACGCCAGCGTCATCTCACACGACACCGTCGCCATCGTGAACGAGAAGCGGCTTTCGCACGGCCCCGTGAGAGTCGAGCTCAGCGCAGACGGCGCGCTCGCGCCGACGCATGGATCGAAAATGGCGAATGTCATGGAACGCTCCGCGAAGACCGTGCAGATTCGCCCGTAAATGCACTGCCACCGGGCGTGCTTCACAATCGCACTCGCGCGCTTTCCGCGGCATTCCCTGCGCGCGGAGTTTTCGCGTACCTCTACAGGGGGATAGTGCGGCGTACGCGCTCGGAATCAGTCGTCGAGATGAATGATCCCGCGCTGTAGCGCGAGCGTCACGGCTTCGGTGCGCTGCTCCACACCGAGCTTCGCCATGATGTGCTTGAGGTGCACTTTAACCGTTTCTTCCGTGCGCCCGATGACTCGCGCGATGTCACGGTTGCGCAGACCCTTCGCCGTGAGCTGCAGGACTTCCAGCTCGCGCGCCGTGAGGTCGATCCGCGGAACGAACTCGGCCAGCCGGCTGGCCACACCCGGCGGAATGATGCGTTTGCCCGCAGCTGCACTGCGCACGGCGCCCACGACTTCCTTGCCGAGCATGTCCTTGATCAGATAGCCGCACGCGCCTGCGTCGAGCGCGCGGTAGATGTCGGCGTCGCCCTCGTAGCTGGTCAGTGCGACGATGCGCGCGTTGGCGTGCGCCGCGACGATGGCGCGAATGGCGGCGACGCCGTCCTGGCGAGGCATGCGCAGATCCATCAGCACGACATCCGGCGCGTGTCGCTCGTACAGCTCGAGGATCTCGACGCCGTCTGCCGCCTCGGCGACGACGACCATGTCCGATTCATTCTCGAGCATCGTACGCACGCCGGAGCGCACTACGGGATGATCGTCAGCAATCAGGATGCGGATCGTCATGCCAGACACACAACGACTTCGCGCGTCCCCGCGCAATACCACGAACGAGGTATGACCGTCAGCAGCCTGATCCGAGCCGCGACGCATTACCCGTCAGTGGTACGAGAGAACTCTCCGGACGGGGAGCGCGGCAGAGGCGTAGTGCCGGTTAGTCTCGAGTCACGATGGATTCACCCGACGAGAAGCGCCACGCGAACGATCTATCGCTGCAGGGCAACAGGGAGTTCGGTATGCGTGTTTTCGTAAGAGAACGTTCGCAGATGAGTGAGCGTGCGGCGGGTACCATGTCACGAGAGGACAAGGGGCCTGTGGTACCGCCGCCGACTCTCGATGGCGCGCTCGGAACGATCGCCGAAGCCGTCGCCGACTGGCCTGGGGTGATTGCGACAGCGCATTGGGACCTGTTTCACCCGCCGCTCATCGACGGTGTCGACTTCTACTTCGAGGAGGAGGAGCTCGGCCACGTTCACCTCGATGGCTCCGTGCACCTCGCCACCAGCCGTGCGCTGTGCAATGCGCTGGTGGCCGAGGGCCTGGCTCGGCCGTGGCCCTATCATCGCGGATGGGTGCACGCGCAGGTGCAGAGCATCGGTCCGAATGCCGTGATCGCGCTCTTCAGACGCAACTACGAACGGCTGCTGCAAGCGCACTGAAAACAACGCAAACGACTACCCGGCAGGCTACGCGTGTACTCTTCGCGCCCTGCGATCTCTCTCTAGCGCCGCGCCACCGAACGTCGACTCAGCGCTCCGTCGACCCCCAACCGCGCACCTGCTGATCGAATCGCGCGCGCGCCGCATCGACCTCCAGCAGATGGGCGCCCGACCAGTCGATCAGTGATTTCACGACCTTGCGGAGTGTCGCGCCGAGCGGCGTGAGAGCGTACTCCACGCGCGGCGGCACCTCCGGGTACATGGTTCGGCGGACGAGCCCATCCCGTTCCAGGCCGCGGAGCGTGACTGTGAGCATGCGCTGGCTGATGCGGGGGATGCGCCGCAGGAGCTCGCCGAAGCGCAGCGTGCCTTCGGAGCCGAGCACGTGAATCAAAGGGGCCGACCACTTGTCGCCAACGCGCGCCAGCATCTCGTGCGCGCGGCAGTTGGCTTCGGTGTGCTCGAGCTCTGGCGCAGCCGGAACGACTCCGCGATGCGCCGGCGTCACCGCCGTGAGAGCACCCACACCAGCGCGCGTTCCCTTCGTTGCCATGGTTCCTCCGAGATAACCGAGGCACGTTCGCGTGCGTTCTTCACCACGCCGCGCATCGTCCGTAGCTTGCCGGTTGTTACTAAACGGAACTTACACATTATTCGTGACCAAGTCACCAGGAGTATGTATGGCGGACTCCACGGCGCTCAACTTCGCGCTCATCATCGGCAGCACGCGCCCGAACCGCTTTGCCGACGTTCCGGCCAGGTGGATCGCCGAGGCGGCGGCGGAACGATCCGACTTCACGCTCGAAATCCTCGACCTCCGCGACTGGCCGCTGCCGTTCTTCGACCAGCCTACTTCGCCGGCGAGGGCCGGTGGCGACTACTCGAACCCGGCGGTCGCGCGCTGGCGCGACCGGGTCAGAGAGTTCGATGGCTTCATCGCGACCGCGGCCGAGTACAACCATGGGCCGACGGCGGTGCTCAAGAACGCGCTCGACACTGCGTACACCGAGTGGAACAAGAAGCCGATCGGTTTCGTCGGCTACGGCGGGGTGGGCGGCGCGCGCGCGGTGGAGCAGCTCCGAATGGTCGCCGTCGAGCTGCAGATGGCGCCCGTCATGCGCGCGGTGCACATCGGGCTGGAGCCATCCCTTGGAGTGATGCTGCACGGCAAGGCGCTCGACGACTATCCGTATCTCGCGGAGAGCCGCACCGCGATGTTCGACCAGCTCGTCTGGTGGGGGAGCGCGCTCAAAGGGGCGCGCGAGGCGGCCGCTCTGGCCGAGGCGATTGCGGCGTGACATCGGAGTGGGCCAAGCCATCATCGCGTGAGCGAGCAGTGCGCGTCGACAGAAAGATTCAGTCGCTTCTCACTGGCACGACGCGAGAGAGCGCGGCTTCCAATTGCGATCGCGAGGGCGACCACGAGTAGAGATGCGGCCACGGCAAAGGTGATCCGCATGCCGGTGGCAACAGCGTCGGGCAGCGCTGTCGTGATGTCGATCGTCGCCGATGCGAGCGCAAACACAGCGCCCATGACGGATGCGCCGGTGACGAGCCCGAGATTGCGCGAGAGGCTGAGCATGCCCGAAATGACGCCGCGCTGGTCCGGGCGCACGTCCGTCATGATGGCGGTGTTGTTGGCCGCCTGAAAAAACGCATAGCCGGCAGTGATGGTGACGATCGCGCCGATGTAGCCCGCAGTCCCGAACCTCACAGACATCATCGACAGACTCAAAGAACCGGCCGCCATTCCACTCAGTCCAGCGATGGTCATCCGGTGTGTGCCAACGTGATCCACAATGCGTCCGGCTGGCACGCAAGTCAGCGCAGCGACAAGCGGACCGACCGACAGGACGAGTCCAACGAGGGCTGGTTGGAGCCCGAGCGCACGAGAGAGATAGAACGGCCCGACCACCAGCGTCGCCATCATCACAGTGGAAACGAGCATGCTCATGGCGAGGCTCGAACTCAGCACTGAACTGCGGAACATCGCCAATCGGATCAACGGTGATGCGGCTCTCGCCTGGACGAGCACAAAGAGGCCGACTCCAAAGACGGCGGCGCACAGCAGACCCATATTGAGCGGACCGAAGCGACCGCGCCCGATCGTCATGGCAAGGGCATACGCCGCGAGCGTCAGCGCAAGCAACAGCGTGCCAATAATGTCCAGGCTGACCCGCTCAGCCTTCGAAGCACGATGATCGACGGGCAGGTAGCGATGCGCGAGAAACAGATTCAGGAGACCGAGCGGCACGTTGACGAGGAAAATTGTTCGCCAACCGAGTCCGGCGATCAGCACGCCGCCGAGTGATGGACCGAGAGTCGTGCCGATCGCGGACATCGTTCCGAGCAGCCCCATTGCGCTACCGATCTTCGTCTTCGGAACCGTCTCGCCGACGAGGGCAACGGTGAGCGCCAACATGATTGCCGCTCCGAGACCCTGCGCCGCCCGGGCAGCAATGAGCAGCCAGAGCGTGGGCGCGACCCCGCACAGGAGCGACGCAACCGTGAACAGAAAGATTCCGACCAGCAACAGCCGTCGACGGCCCACGATGTCACCGAGCCGTCCGACGCTGACGATCAGCGTGGTAATGGCGAGGAGATACGCGAGGACGATCCACTGGACTGCCTGGAAGGAGGCAGGGAACGCTTGAGCCAATGTCGGCAAGCCAGCATTGGCGATGCTGGTATCGAGCGAAGGCATGAGCATGGAGAGGGAGAGGCTCGCGAGCGCCCAGCGAACCGAAGGTGTGCGTTTCGCACTTCCGGCTATTACCCCGTCTCGACCTGCACCGAATGGCTTCGACATGAGCTCCCTTTGTTGGGACTCCCGAATTGGAGCTGTAACAAGCGTAGAGCTCTTTCTGACATGTCGGAAGGCGCACCATTTGCACGTTATTCGTGCGTCTGACGCCATATCAGGCTCTGACCGTGCTACCATTGATGCATGGCAAAGCCCGATCTCAACCTGCTCGTCACTCTCGACGTGCTGCTCGCGGAAGGCAGCGTCGCGCGCGCAGCCCAACGGTTGCGACTTAGCCCGTCGGCGATGAGCCGCGCGCTCGCGCGGTTGCGGGAGACCACGGGGGATCCGCTCCTGGTCAGAGCTGGACGAGGTCTCGTTCCCACACCTCGAGCGCTCGAGCTCCGCGAGCGAGTGAGTCTGCTGGTTCAGGATGCAGAAGCGGTTCTCCGTCCTGCCGAGAAGCTCGATCTCAATGGGCTCGTTCGAACATTCACGCTTCGGGCTCGCGATGGCTTTGTCGAGAACTTCGGACCGCGGCTGATCGCTCGAGTCGGCGATGATGCGCCTGGCGTGCGGCTCTGCTTCGTGGAGAAAACAAACAAGGAGAGCACGTCGCTTCGCGACGGGACGGTGGATCTGGAGATCGGCGTGGTGGGGAGGACGACTGGTCCGGAGATTCGTGCACGCGCGATGATCAGGGATCGTTTCATCGGCGTCGTGCGATCGGGCCATGCGTTGAGCCGGGGCAAGATCACTCCTTCCCGTTATTCGAGAGGAAGGCACATCAGCATCTCGCGCCGAGGGCTCGAGAAGGGGCCGATCGATGAAGCCTTGAAGCCGTTCGGACTGGAACGAGAGATCGTCACGATCGTCGGTAGTTTTTCGGCCGCCCTGGCTTTGACGCGGGCCTCCGACTTGATCGCCAGCGTTCCCGAACGACAAACTGGAAAGCTGCGCGCGGGAATGCATAGCTTTCCTCTTCCCTTCCCCGCGCCGGAGGTCACGCTCTCACTGCTCTGGCACCCGCGAATGGATGCAGATTCGGCGCATCGCTGGTTGAGGGGTCTCGTTCTTCATATTTGCGCGGCGAACCGCTGAAGCGGACATAGAGTCAACATCGTCGGACGGGGCGCGAGCACGAGAGTGCGCCACCGTGCACCAACTCCCACCACGAGAGCCATCAATTGCGTACGCCCATTCTCCTCACCGCGCTCACGATCGTCGCGGCCTGTCGCTCGCACACCAACGCACCTCAACCGGAGCAGCACGGAAGCGCCAAGGTCCGTTCGCTCGCGGCTCGGTACATCGCCGATCGCCCGTACGCCACGCCCGTCACTGCGCGCGGTGACACGCTGCTGCTCTTTCTCGACACCGGCGGCGGCGCCAACATGCTCTACCCGCAGGCGCTGGAGCGCGCGGGCATGCGCGCCGAGTGGGTGCGAGAGGATGGAGACTCGGTGCAGCTCGCGCAGCTGCCGGCGTTCTCCGTCGGCGCATGGATCCCGCTCCCCGGTGCCGCCTCGCCAACGGGAGAACGGCTCATGGTCGTGCCTCCACAGTCGTCGAGCAAAGACGCGGGCGATGGGATGCTCGGGCGCACCTGGTTCGCGAACCGCGTGTGGCGCCTCGACTATCTGGCCCACACGCTGACGCTCGTGCGCGACGAGAGCCCAGCCACGGCAACCACGCATGATGCTCGCGACGCGCATCGAGTCCCGCTCGGCTTTCAGCTCGACTCAGCGGGCCAGCGGACGACTCACTTCCCTCGCGTTCGCGTGGAAGTCGCCGGCGATTCTCTCGACCTGCTCCTGGACACCGGCGCGACCGTCGATCTGACGGATGCGGCGTGGGCGACGCTGCGCGACGATGGGGCGCCGCGGGAGCGCGGCACGAGCTTCATCGTGCAGAGTGTGTTCGAGCGATGGCGTCGCGAGCACCCAGATTGGCGCGTCATCGAGCATGCAGACCACGCGAGCGACATGCCGATGATTCAAGTGCGCGAGCTCCGGGTTGGCGGACACGTTGTAGGACCAGCGTGGTTCACCATGCGCCCGGACAAGAACTTTCACGAGTTCATGTCGCAGTGGATGGACCGCCCGGTGGACGGCGCGCTTGGCGGATCAGTGCTCCGCAACTTCCGCGTGACGCTCGACTATCCCGGCGCGACCGCGACGTTCGAGCGATAGTGGTCGCAGCTCATTCGACGACGATCGGCGCGCTCCAGCGGAAGGATCCCCACTCCATGAGCAGCGTGCCCTTTCGCGCGCCCGCCGGTACGATGGACACGGTGAACTTCTCCACCGGCGAGCTCGTCGTGTCGACCGACAGAGGCTCCTTGCCGAGGTCCATCTTCCGATCGTATTCCGTTCCCCATTGTCCGAATTGCTTGTTCACGATCAGGTCCGCGTGCCCATCCTTGCGCGGCACGGTCCACAGCGTGTAGGTGCCGGCAGGCATGTGTATGCCGGCAAGCATGATCGGTGCGGACGTCGTGAGCTGCGTCGCCGCGTTCGCGCCCGTGCGCCACACTTCGTCGAACGGCAGGACGTCGCCGAGCAGCACGCGCCCGCGCGCGAGTGGCCGGCCGTAGTCGACGGCGAATGTCGCGGCGCCGATGGTGGCGCGCGCGGTGTCGCGCACACTCAGCTGCTTCATGCCGCCGGCGGACGTCTCGGCCGCCGCGAACCGCTCGCCGATTGCCTCGACATCCGGCAGCGTCGTGAGCCGCTGCACTTCGACCTTGTACGTCGATCGCGCTCCTGAATACGTGAGCATGCGATGGAGCGAGTCGAACGTCGCGTCACCGTAGCCTGCGAGCCAGTCGTGGTGCAGCTCGGACTTGTTGCCGGCGAGCAATCGCACGACGCCATGGTGCAGCGGGAATCGATCGAACTCCCGGTCGATGTAATACTGCCGCAACACCACGCTGTCTCCCGCGGCGACGGCGCGCTTCAGCGCCGCGCCGAAGTACAAGTCGGTGAGGCTGTACATCTGCGGGAGATGCGGCATGGTCAGCGCGCCGCCCGTCGCGAAGGCGATCTTCTTCGTGCCGGCGGAGTCGCGCTTGGTGATGTGCACCGAGTCGGCGCTCACATCGACAGTCACGTGGCGCTCCCGCTGATTCGACGGCTCGCTCGGCGTACGAATGTCCATCTCGAGATGCTCGATGGTTCCGTTGGCCGCCATGCGCATTGTGGTGTGACGACGGCGCACGCGCGGAAAGCGGTCGACTTCGTCGCTCACGATCTCGTCGCCGCGACGCGTGACGCGCTCGATGGAGACGGTGTCATTCCCCAGGCGAGCGACAAAGCCGTACTGCTCGGCGGGGTGGCTGGATTGGCAAGCCGCGAGGGCGAGAAAGACAAGCGCGAGTGGCTTCATCGTCGTTCGCTCGATGGATGAATTGCATACGCGGGCCGCGCGCGCAGTACCTGTTTCGTCATGCCCCATCCTCTCACGGTGCCGAACCTTCGGCAATCCCCGCGGAGCGGCTCATACACGTTCCGCACACAATCCTGCGCAACTCGCGGAACGCTAGCGCGAAGCTTCGCAGCGCGTAGGTTCCACGGTGACACGGCACGTTAGCTTTGCCGCAGCTCGATCCCACGTTCTCCTTCTCAAGACTGGAGCTGTCTTCATGCGCCTGGCATCCCTCCTCGGGCTCGGCCTTCTTGCCGTTGCTTGCACGTCCAAGTCCGAGACGCCTGCTGCCGCTGCGGATTCCGGAACTCCCGCGACTCTGTCGGAAGCGGCGCTCGATTCCGTGAAGTCGGTCGACGCCGCATTTGCATCGGGCATGAATGCGAAGGATACGGCGGCGGTGTTTGCGATCTACGCCGCCGACGCCAAGGTGATGCCCCCCGATTCCCCAATTCTGGACAAGGCGGCTGCACATCCGGTGATCGCGGGCCTCATCGCCGGTGGCGCGAGCGACTTCGTGCTCACCCCGACCACAGCGTACGGTGTCGGCGACCTGGCCTACATGGTCGGGACGGCCAGCTTCAAGATGGGCGGCGCTTCGGAGACGGTGAAATACGCGGAGGTCCTC
>JAQBQC010000122.1 GCA_028287205.1 Gemmatimonadota bacterium | reverse complement strand
CCGACGCCGATCTCGTACAGCGGCGGATGCTCGCGCTCGCAGCGCTCCCACGCGTAGGGACAGCGCTCGTGAAAGCGACATCCACCGGGCCAGTCGTACGGCGATGGCACTGCGCCGGGAATGACGGTGAGCCGCTCGCGCTTCGTTCCCGCGCGCGGCATCGCGGCCATGAGTCCCTCGGTGTAGGGATGATGCGGCCGCGCAAAGAGCTCGCGCACGCCCGCCTGCTCGACGATCTCACCCGCGTACATCACGATCACCCGCGACGTGGACTCGGCCACCACGCCGAGGTCGTGCGTGATGAGCAGCACCGACATCGCCGTGCGTGCGCGGAGCTCGGCCAGCAGCTCGAGGATCTGCGCCTGGATCGTGACGTCGAGCGCGGTGGTGGGCTCGTCGGCGATGAGGAGTGAGGGCGAGAGCATGAGCGCCATTCCGATCATGACGCGCTGGCGCATGCCGCCCGAGAGCTGGTGCGGATACGACTTGGCGCGCTCGGCCGGATCCGGAATGCCGACGATGCCGAGCATCTCGACAGCGCGTGCCCATGCCTCGCGGCGGCTGATCGCGGTGTGCACGCGCGGAACCTCGGCCAGCTGTGCGCCCACGGTGAAGACGGGGTTGAGCGCCGTCATCGGCTCCTGGAAGATCATCGCGATGCGATTGCCGCGGATCTTTCGCATGGACTCATCGTCGAGGGCCAGGAGATCGGCGCCCTCGAACTCGATCTTCGAGCCGGGCTCGATGGCTCCCGGGCGCTGGATGAGCCGGAGCAGCGACAGGGAGGTGACCGACTTTCCGCACCCCGATTCTCCGACTACGCCGATCGTCTCGTTGGGCGCGATGTCGAAGGATACGCCGTCCACGGCGCGGGCCACGCCGGCGCTCGTGCGAAAGTACGTGCGGAGATCGTGCACGGATAACAGCGGCTCACTCATCACCGGTCAACCTGACGAGGGTCCATCGCATCGCGCAAGCCGTCGCCGGCGAGATTGTACGCAAGCGCCGTGAGGACGAGCGCGATCCCGGGAAAGAGCGCGACCCACCATGCCGTTCCGACGTACGGTGTTCCTTCGCGAATGATGTTGCCGAGGCTCGGCGTCGGATCGGGAATGCCGATGCCGAGATAGGACAGCGCGGCCTCGTTGATGATGACGCCGGCGACGCCGAGCGTCGCGGCGACGATCACGGGCGTCATCACGTTGGGGAGCACGTGCCGGCGCACGATCGCGAGGTCGCGGGCGCCCAGCGCGCGCGCGGCGGCGACCATGTCCCGCTCCTTGAGCGACAACACCTCGGCGCGCACGAGGCGGCTGGTGCCGAACCACGCGGTGAGACCGAGAATGAGGATGAGCGACCACATGCTGAGCGGCGACCAGAGCGTTCCGATCGCGATGAGAAGCACGATGCGCGGAATTGCGAGGAAGGCATCCACGAAGCGCATCATGACGGCGTCGAGCTTCCCACCCACGAAGCCGGCCGTGGCTCCGTATGCGGTGCCGACGATCACGGAGATCACCGTCGCCAGCAGCGCGATCGTGAGCGAGATGCGGGTGCCGTAGAGCACGCGGCTGAACACGTCGCGGCCGGCGAAGTCGGTGCCGAAGAGCAGCTCGCGCGACGGTGGATGATTCACGAACGACTGCGCGAGAATGCCGATCGGGTCGTGCGTCGCGAGCCACGGCGCGAGCGCCGCGAGAACATAGAGCATGATGAGCGCGATGAGCGCGATCACCGCGGAGGGATGGGCGGCGTAGCGCGCGAAGGCGCCGCGCGAGCGTCCGGAGGTGGTGCGGGTGCGGGCGAAACGCCACAGCGCGATGCACAGCGCCGCGATCAGCGCCGCCGCGCTCAGCCAGCGAAGTGCGAGCACCTACGCGGCGCGCACGCGTGGGTCGGCGAGCGCGTAGAGCAGATCGGCGGCGATGGTCCCGATCACCACGAGCGCGCTCGTGATGAGCACCGACGACGTCACCAGCGCGTAGTCGCGGCTGCTGACCGCCATCGCGGTGACGAAGCCCATCCCCGGCCACGAGAACACGAGCTCGACGAGCACCGCGCCGCCCAGGAGCATGGGCAGCGTGAGCCCGGCGAGCGTGATGATCGGAAGAAGGGCGTTCCGCAGCACGTGATGCCGCGCGATCTCGTTCTCGGACACGCCCTTGGCACGAGCGGTCACGACGAAGTCGAGCCGCATCGCGTCGAGCATCGCGGCCCGCTGGAAGCGCGCGATGCCTGCGCACGTCATGAGCATGAGCGTCGTGACCGGGAGCACGAGGTGTCGCAGATGATCGACGAGGTGCTGCCACGGGCTGTTCGTCGGCGCGTTGATGACGTCTTCGATCCCGCTGATCGGAAAGATCGGCAGCCAGTACGCGAAGACGAGCGCGAGCATGAGCGCGAGCCAGAAATCGGGCATCGAATAGAAGAAGAGCGAGATCCCGCGACTTCCCCAATCCGCGAACGTGCCACGGCGGCGCGCTTCGAGCACGCCGAGCGCGATGCCGACGAGAAAGCTCGCGAGGAGCCCAAGGGACATGAGCTCGAGGGTGCGCGGTACGTAGTCGAGGAGAATGTCGCGCACCGGGCGCGCGTGCGAGATGGAGTAGCCGAGGTCACCGCTCGCGATCGAGCGCAGGTAGCAGACGTACTGCGCAGCGACCGGGCGGTCGAGGCAGTAGACGTGGCGCCAGTGTGCGATCACCTCGGGGGCGACGCGCCGCTCATTCTGGTAGGAAAACGGGTCGCCCGGTGCGAGGTGGAGCAGTGCAAACGTGAGCGTCGACACCACCCAAATGACGGCGAGCCCCTGGAGGAGGCGGCCTGCGAGCAGCCGCCGCATCGTTTAGTGAGCGCCCGCCGCGAGCGCGACGCTCGCGCTCTTGGGCGCGGCGGCATCGCCGACAGTCCAGTCAGCGAGATGCGCGAACCAGAGATCTGCGCGCATCGGCGCCGGATGCACATTCACGCTCATGCCGGCGATCGAGGGGAGCTCGTACATCCAGATGCCGGGCGCATCGTCGATGAGCGTCGCATAGGCGCGCCTGTAGTACGCGATCGCAGCCTGCGGATCTCTGGATGCGACTGCAGAGTCGACGGCCGCATCGAAGGTGGAGCTCATGTAGTAGCCGGTGTTGCTCGTGCCCTCACGTTTTGCCGCCGCGGTGCTCCATTCCTGTCGAATCCCCGAAGGAGTCGGATCGAGGCTCATCCCCTCGAACGAGGCATCGTAGTCGTGCGCCTTACCGTGCGCAATCATCGTCGGGAAGTCGACGCGCTCGATGTCCATGCGCGCGCCAATGCGCTTCATCATGTCCTGCATCAGCACGACCATCTGTTGGCGCTGCGTGCTCGTGGACGGCACGAGTATGGAGAATTGCAGCGGCGCCCCACCTTTGTGCCGAACTCCGTCCTTGCCCATCACCCACCCGCGCCGCTCGAGAATCGCAGCGGCGCTGTCCGGGGCGTAGGCGATCTGCGGAAGATTCGAGTCGTAGGTTCCCAATGCGGAAGTGATCGGCCCCACGGCGACTTGCGTTGCGGAGTCGAACACCGTGGTCACGGCGCGCCTCCGATCGAGCGCCATCGTGAGCGCACGTCGTACCTCGCGATCGCCGAAGATCGCGTGCGGGCCGTGTGTCCCTCCGCGCGCACGCGCGTTGAAGCGCACGAAGTACACGAGCATCGATGGATAGTGAACGGCCTTGAGCTCCGGATGCTTCGCGATCTGATCGATGTCCTGCTTGCGCAGCGTCTCGGTGAAGTTCGCCTCCCCCGAAAAGAGGCGCAGCATGGCCGCATCAGGGTTTGCCGCGATGCTCCAGATCAGGCGATCGATTTTCGGGCGACCGCCGTGAAAGGTGGAATCGGCGTCGACCTCGATCGTGCTGCCGCTCACCCATCGGGTGAACTTGTACGGCCCGCTGCCCACCGGATTTCGATTGAACGGTGCGGTCTTGAGCGAGGAGTCGGGGATGTTCTGCAGAAGGTGGGCGGGAAGCACGCTGATCTGCGCGGCCGCGTTGTAGAACTGTTCGAGCGTACGTGCGTGAAACCAGAAAACCGCCGTGGCGCTGTCGCGCGCCGTCACCGAGTCGATTCCCGCCAGCAGCGGGCCGGCCACGGCGCCGATCGCCTTGGAGGTGTTGATGCGAAAGCTGTAGACCACATCGGCTGCGCGCACTGGCACCCCGTCCTGCCATCGCGCCTTCGGATCAATGTGGAACGCGATGGTGAGCGAGTCTGGTCCCCACGTCCACGAGTCCGCGAGTGCGGGACGAAAGCCGGAGTCACCGATCACGTTGAGCGAGTCGCCCACGCTGGCGAGCTTCTCGAAGAGCACCGAGGTCACCTGCACCGATGTCTCGTTGGTCGTGAGCGCGGGGATGAAGACGTCCGCGTCTGCCGGCAGCGTCATTACGAGCGTCGAGGCGTGCTTCGGTGCGGAGCCACCATCGCCGCGACAGGCGGCGAGGAGCAGGATCGCGATGGCGGGAGTGCGTGGGGAGATGCGCATGGCGTTCACTGGAAACTAAGGCGCGTGAGTCCGGGTGTTGAGTGCGAGCGCCACCCGGAACCGACTGCCGCCGCGCACGGGGATTTACCCAGTGCAAAGACGATCGAAGAAGGCGGACGATTCATACTACGTGCTTGCTACGTCCTTGCAATGCACCGATTTACTCGCCTGTGTGCTCCCTGTACTCGGCGGGTCCCAGCAGCTCGTCGCGCTCCGCGATCGAGGCCGGTCGGAGGCGGAGGAGCCATCCCTCGCCATAGGGATCGGAGTTGATCAGCGTCGGATCCTTGGCGAGGAGCAGATTGATGTCGATTACGACGCCGCCGACGGGAGCGAAGAGCTCCGAAACGGCTTCCGCCGCCTCGATCGTGCCGAAGACGTCGAGGCGGGAAAAGCGCTCATCGAGTGTGGGGAGCTCCACGAAAATCGTCTCACCCAGCTCCTGCTGACCGTACGCAGTGAGGCCGATCGTGACTTCGTCATCGGTCCAGCCGACCCAGAGGTGCTCCTCGGAGTACAGGAGCTCATCGGGGACGCGGCTCACCGGGCGTCAGCTCGTGGCGTGCAGCGCGCGCCAGACTTCGTCGACGCGTGTCTCCAGGGCAGGCACATCGGCGTCGTTGTCGATTACGAAATCGGCGCGTGCACGCTTGAGCTCGGCTGGCATTTGCGCGGCAATCATGTTCATCGCCTCGTGCTGGCCCAGCGCGCGGTCGCGAGTGAGCCGCTCGAGGCGAAGCGGACGCGGCGCGTCCACGAGCACGATCCGGTCGAAGTCATCCACGAGGCGTCGCTCGAACAGGAGCGGGATGTCGCAGACGACTGTTTCATCGCCGCGCTCTCGTGCCTCATTGATGAGGTCGTCACGGAGGCGGGACACCTCCGGGTGCACGATCGAATTCAGCGCCTCGAGCTCGGTCGGCTCCTGGAACACGATCTGGCGAAGCGCGACGCGGTCCAGCCCCCCGTCGGCCTTGAGAATGTCGTCTCCCCAGCGCTCGACGATCTTGCGGTGACCGTCGCTGCCGACGGCTACAGCTTCGCGAGCGAGCTCATCAGCATCGATGATCGTCGCGCCACGGTCCGCGAACATCTGCGCGACGGTGGACTTTCCGGAGGCTATGTTGCCCGTGAGACCGATCAGAAGCATTGGTTACGATAAAGGAACACCCGCACGCTACGCAATAGAACGAATCACAGCAGTGGCACCTGATCTTCGTCACGGCGCGGCAATTCGTGACAGTGACGGCAGCGAGCCTCGTAGGACTCCCGTCCCCCGATCATGATAGTCGGCGAATCGTAGCGAGCGGGCCGGCCATCGATCAAACGCTGATTCCTGCTGGCCGGTCCGCCGCACACTACGCAAATCGCGTGCAGCTTATCGACGAGATCGGCAACCGCCATGAGCTGGGGCATCGGCCCGAATGGCTCGCCGCGAAAATCCATGTCGGTGCCCGCGAGAATCACCCGCGCGCCGCGTGCGGCCAGCGTGCCAACGAGCGGGATGATTCCGGCATCGAGAAACTGCGCCTCGTCCACGGCAATGACGTCCGCATCGTCTCGCAGGTTCTGCGAGATCTGGAGCGACGAATCCACGGGGATCGCCTCCACGACTCGACCGTCATGGCTCGAGATGGAGAAGACGCCCCCGTAGCGATCATCGAGGTGCGACTTGAAGATCTGAATGCTCTTCTTGGCGATGATGGACCGGCGCACGCGGCGGATGAGCTCTTCGCTCTTCCCGCTGAACATGACGCCGGTGACAACCTCCACCCATCCTCGCCGAGCCCCGAAAAAAACAGGGTCCATCGCCGCCTACGAGGGGCGGCGCGACCGCGGCGGCCCGTCGCG
>JAQBQC010000244.1 GCA_028287205.1 Gemmatimonadota bacterium | reverse complement strand
CTTCCGCGGCCCTGCGCGCGTGTTCGAGTGCGAAGAGGATGCGGTCAACGCGGTGTGTGCCGGCGATCTGGAGCCCGGGTGCGTGGTGGTCGTGCGCAACGAGGGGCCGCGCGGCGGGCCGGGGATGCGCGAGATGCTGCAGCTCACCTCGATGCTCAAGGGAATGCCGCTCGGCGCCGACGTCGCGCTCGTCACGGACGGTCGGTTCTCGGGCGGCTCGCGCGGGCTCTGCATCGGTCACGTCGCGCCCGAGGCCGCGGAGGGCGGCGCGATCGGTCTCGTGGAAGACGGCGACATGATCTCGATCGACCTCGGCGCGCGCCGCATGGATCTCGAGGTGGACAGCGAGGAGATGGCCGTGAGGCGCGAGGGATGGGAGCCGCCGGCGGCGAAGTACCAGCGCGGCTGGCTCTCGCGTTACACGCGGATGGTGACGAACGCCAGTCGCGGAGCGGTGCTCGCATGACACTCTCCACCAGAACGGCCGCCGCGAAGGAGCCGGGCGCCGATGGCTCGCGCACCGGCGCGCAGCTCATCTGCGAGGCGCTCGTGCGCGAAGGCGTCGAGATCATGTTCGGCATCCCGGGCGGCGCGATCATGCCATTCTACCACGCGATGTGGGAGTACCGCGCGCAGCTGCGCCACGTGCTCTGCCGGCACGAGCAGGGCGCCGGCCACGCGGCGGAAGGCTATGCGCGCACCACCGGACGCGTGGGCGTGTGCGTCGCGACGAGCGGCCCGGGCGCGACGAACCTCGTCACTCCGCTCGCGGATGCGTGGATGGACTCGACGCCGATCATCGCGATCACCGGACAGGTGTCGAGCCTCGCACTCGGAACCGACGCGTTTCAGGAAACGGACATCACCGGCATCACCGTGCCGATCACGAAACACAACTATCTCGTGCAGAACGTCGAGGATATTCCATATGTCGTCAAGGAAGCGTTCTACCTCGCGCGAAGCGGGCGGCCCGGTCCCGTCCTCATCGACGTCACCAAAGATGCGCAACAGGCGAGGTCCATCCCGCGATGGGACCGACCCCTCAGCCTGCCACGCCACAAGAGTGTCGGCCTCCTCGATCGCGGAGCGGTCGAGCGCGCGACCGCGCTCCTCGTCGGAGCGAAACGGCCGCTCATCATGGCGGGGAATGGCGTAATCCAGTCGGGCGGCGCCTCCGAGCTGCGCGCGTTCGCGGAGCGCACGGGCATTCCGGTGATCACGACGCTGCACGGCAAGGGCGCGTTCCCGGAATCGCACGAGCTGAGCCTCGGCATGTCCGGGATGCACGGCTGGGTGCACGTGAATCGCGCGATCCAGGAGTGCGACGTGCTGTTCAACATCGGTGGGCGCTTCGATGATCGCGTGACGGGCAAGGTGTCGACGTTCGCCCCGCGCGCGCAGATCATCCACGTCGACATCGATCCCTCGGAGATCGGCAAGGTCGTGCCCACAGCCATCGGCATTCGCGGCGATGCGCGTGCGACGCTCACGTGCATGCTGGAGCTCGCGCCCGCGAGCAATCACGACGCGTGGCTCGCGCGCATCCGCGACATCCAGAGGGAGCACGAGCCCCACCAGGCGTACCGGCGCCGCCCCGACACGCCGACGCTCATGCCCCACGATGTGTTCGCGTCGCTCGACCGCGCCTTCCACAAGCGCAGCGGCTACCGCGTCGTCACCGATGTGGGTCAGCACCAGATGTGGGCGGCGCAGCTCATCGAGTGGGGGCGCCCGCGCTCGCACATCACGAGCGGCGGCGCCGGCACCATGGGATTCTCGATTCCGGCCGCACTCGGCGCGGCGCTCGCGTTTCCGGGCGAGACGATCTGGGTGATCGTCGGCGACGGAGGATTCCAAATGACGAATCAGGAGATTGCGACGATGGTGCAGGAGGACGTGCGCAACGTGAAGATCGCCGTCATCAACAACGGCTACCTCGGCATGGTGCGCCAGTGGCAGGAGCTGTTCGAGGGCGCACGCTACAGCGGGACGAAGCTCTCGGGCCCCGACATTACGCTGCTGGCCGAGGCGTACGGCGTGCGCGGGATCAAGGTGGAGCGGCCCGAAGACGCCGACCAGGCGATCGAGAGCGCGTGGTCCCAGGATGGGCTTGTCGTCATCGATTTCCGCGTGGAGCGCGAGGCGAACGTGTTCCCGATCGTGCCCGCGGGAAAGAGCATCAGCGAGATGATGGTCACAGCCACGGCGAACGCATGAAGAGCGCAAAGGGCTTTCCGCGCAGCCACACCATCGTGGCGCTGCTGCAGGATCATCCCGGCGTGCTGCATCGCGCCGTGAGCCTGCTCCGCCGCCGCGGCTACAACATCGCGAGCCTCGCCGTCGGACGCTCCGAGGTGGAGGGCGTGAGTCGCATGACGCTGGTGGTCGAGGAGGAAGATGTCGAACAGGTGGTCAAACAGCTGAACAGACTCGTGGAGGTGTTGCAAGTGGATGACGTGACACACGACCCGACGATCGAGCGCGAGGTGATTCTCGTGAAGGTCGCGGCGGGTGGGAACATGCAGTCGATCGTGTCGGTGGCCCTCGGGTACGGCGCAGCGATCGCGGACGTAGGGATGGGGACGATGCTGCTCGAGCTCAGCGGTTCGCCGGCGAAGGTCGAGGGCTTCCTCCAGCGGCTCTCGCCGTTCGGAATTCTCGAGGCGACGCGCACGGGCCGGATAGCGATGGTGCGCGGACGCGCGACGCACTCCGCGTCGGAGCTCATGTCCGATCTCATCACGAGCACGCCGATACCGCAGAGTCCCGAGCAGTGGCTGTCGCAGGCCGACGGCATCAACGGAACGACCTGACACTCACGTACGCGGAGAAGACATGACGCAGATGTATTACGACAGCGACGCAGACCTCTCGCAGCTCAAAGGCAAGACGATTGCGATCATTGGCTTTGGCAGCCAGGGTCACGCCCACGCGCTCAATCTGAAAGACAGTGGGGTGAACGTCGTCGTCGGACTCTACGAGGGCTCGAAGAGCAAGGCGAAGGCCGAGGCGGCGGGGCTGCGCGTGCTCAGCGTTGCGGATGCCACGAAGGAATCGGATTTCGTCTTCATCCTCACGGGCGACACGTCGCAGAAGGAGATCTACGATCGTGACATCGCGCCGCATCTGTCCGCGGGGAAGACGCTGATGTTCGCGCACGGCTTCAACATCCGCTACGGTCAGATCGCAGCCCCTCCAGGTGTCGACGTCAGCATGGTCGCGCCCAAGTCCCCAGGGCACCGCGTGCGCGAGGTGTACCAGCATGGCGGTGGCGTTCCCGCACTCGTCGCTGTGGAAGCGGACGCATCCGGGCATGCGCTCGCCGATGCGCTGGCGTACGCGAAGGGCATCGGGTGCACGCGCGCCGGGGTGCTGCTCACCACGTTCGCCGAGGAGACAGAGACGGATCTGTTCGGAGAGCAGGCGGTGCTCTGCGGCGGCGTGTCCGCGCTCGTGAAAGCGGGCTTCGAGACGCTCGTCGAGGCGGGCTATCAGCCGGAGCTCGCGTACTTCGAATGCATGCACGAGCTCAAGCTGATCGTCGATCTGTTCTATCAGGGTGGGCTGAACTACATGCGCTACTCGGTATCCGATACGGCCGAGTATGGGGACTATGTCGCGGGCCCGCGTCTCGTGACCGATGCGACGCGCGCGACGATGCGCGAGCTGCTGGAGGAGGTGCGCAACGGGAGCTTCGCGCAGAACTGGATCGACGAGAACAGGAACGGGCGCCCGGAGTTCGCGAAGTTCCGTTTGAAGGACACGCAACATCCCATCGAAACGGTCGGTCGCGAGCTGCGCCGCAAGATGCCGTTCGTCGAGCCGCGCGAGCGCGTTCCGGGGCAGGGAGGCGCGTAACCATGGCAACTGCGGTTCGGGTGTTCGATACGACCCTGCGCGACGGAGAGCAGTCGCCGGGGTGCACGATGTCGCGCGACGAGAAGCTCGCACTGGCGCGACAGCTCGCGCGACTTCAGGTCGACATCATCGAAGCGGGGTTCCCGGCTGCGTCTCGCGGGGACTTCGATGCGGTGCAGGCGATCGCGAGTGAGATCGGCACGGCGGACGGTCCGATCATCTGCGGGCTCGCG